>DSBH01000176.1 GCA_011056825.1 Deltaproteobacteria bacterium
CATGAGCCGGGTCAGGTAAACGGTAAGCCCGAAACGCCCCGGGTCGGACGAAAATCCCCAGGCGATGAGCCGCACGATCCAGGGCGCGAGCAGGATGCCCGCGAGGGTGATGACCGCGAGAACCATTGAAAGCAGCGTGAAGGAGACGGAGGCCAGTTTCAGGGCTTCTTCCCGCGACCGGGTTTTCAGATATTCCGTAAAGACGGGCACGAAAGCGATGGTCAGGGATCCTTCGGCCAGAAGGCTGCGAAGCAGGTTGGGAATCCGAAAGGCGACGAAGAAGGCGTCTGTCGCGACACCGGCGCCGAAAAACCCCGCGATCACCATGTCCCTGATAAAGCCGAAGATGCGGCTGAGAAAGGTTGATCCCCCCACAATGCCGGCGGCTTTCACGACCCTCGACCGCTCCGAACCCGGCGGATTCGCATTGGCGGCTGAAGAAGAAGGTGACTCGCTCATAGGTCGTTAATCCGGGATTCAACCTGTGTTCTCGTCATCCCGGCGACAAAAAGACGTTTGTTTTTCGCTGTCGATCCGGCGATGATCTCGACGCGGCTCTTGGGAACACCAAGAAAGTCGGCGATGCACGCGACGCAGGCTTCATTCGCCTTTCCCTCGACGGGAGCGGCGGTTATTCTCACTTTCAGCGCCCCGCCGTGCAAACCGGCGATCTCACTTCGGGACGAACGCGGCAGGACGCGCACGGCGAATATCACGCCTCCGTTTTTTTCGGTGATGTGAAGCACCTGGTTACTCGTCCGTTTCCTGTCCCCAGGTCTTGAGGAGTTCTATGTTGAATGTCAGGAAAGATTTAAAATAATCGTCCAGGGTCTGTTTTTCCTTGTTCATCGCCTCGATTCGTTCTTCCAGACGAGCCGCCTCTGATTTGGCGTTCGACAGCATTTCGTCCGCCGCCGAACGGGCTGCCGCAATCATTTCTTCGCAGCGCGTTTCCGCCTCAGCGGTTCGATTCCTGAGCGCCTCTTCATCACGCTGAAGGGATTCCCGCTCGGCTTCCAGTTGAGCCACTTTGTCCTTGAGCATCGAGTTTTCCGCGGTCAGGCTTTCCATTTCTTCCGCGACCAGGCCGAGAAAATTCTCGACTTCCCTGGTATCGAAACCCCTGAAGCTTGTCCTGAACATGCGCGTGTTGATGTCCACGGGACTGATTTTTACGATGATCGTCACCCCTATTTGAGGCTGTAGGCGACCTGGAGCAAGGTTTTCACGAGGAAGCTCTGCAGAAAGATGATAACCAGAATGACGATAACCGGTGAAAAATCAATGCCCAGTCCACCCGTTGGAATCCATCGTCTCACCCGGTACAAAACCGGCTCAGTTATGCTATAGAGAATGCGGACGACGGGGTTATACGGATCGGGACTGACCCAGGATATGATCGCCCGAATAATGATGATCCACATGTAAAGGGTGAGAACAATCTGAATGATGCGGGCCGTTGCTTCAATAAAATTTGCCAGTATAAACATTAAAATTCCTTAAAATAGTTTACAAACCTTTAAATAATGATTGCTCATCCAAAAGTCAAGGGTTATATTAGAGTACCCGTGCGGGTTCGAGGGGGGCTTTCCCTTGTGAAACTGTGCGAGCGAAGCGATGAAAGGAGCTGAAACGATGCTGGAAGAAAAAAGGATCGCCGTTATCGGCGCCGGGAATATGGGCGACGTCATCGTGGGAGCCATGATTTCCAGGTGTGAAGTGGACCCTGAACGCCTGATCGTCTCCGACATCAGCGAAACCCGCCTGGAATGGTTTGAATCGCGCCACGGCGTGCGAACGACGACAGACAACAGGGAAGCTCTGGAAGGCGCGGATCTGGTAATTCTCGCCGTAAAACCACAGGTCATGGAAAATGTCCTGCGTGAAATTGCGCCCCTTTCCTTTACGGGAACGGTGATATCCATCGCGGCGGGCGTCACGATATCTTCCGTCGAAGGTATCCTCGGCGCCCGGACGCGGGTCGTGCGCGTCATGCCCAACACGCCTTCGCTGGCGGGGGAAGGAGCGGCGGCGCTGGCGCCCGGAACAAACGCAACCGATGAAGACCTCGCCCTGGCACGGACGATCTTTGACGGCCTGGGGTTGACTGTGCTCGTCGACGAATCACTTATGGACGCGGTCACCGGTTTGAGCGGAAGCGGACCCGCCTATGGCTTTATTATTATCGAGGCCCTCACGGACGCGGGCGTCAAGATGGGACTTTCGCGCGAAACGGCGCTGAAGCTGGCCGCGCAGACCATGCTGGGCGCGGCGAAGCTCTGTCTCGAAGACGGCAGGACTCCCTCGCAGCTCAAGGACATGGTTACTTCACCCGGCGGCACCACCATCGAGGGTATCAAGGCCCTCGAGAAAGGCGGCCTGCGGGCCACGCTGATGGACGCCGTGGAAGCGGCCACGCTTCGTTCGAAAGCGCTGGGGAAAAAATAATCATTATTCCGAGGGCTTCCGCAGACCCGACGCATCGATAAAAAAATATTGTTGACACACAGAATAAAAAACGTGCCCGGCTGTTTCTGCCGGGCACGTTTCAGATCGTTTTTCACCGCTTCCGTCACATTTTTAATAAATTATAAAATTTTCTGACGATTCCTTTTTTTTTGTCCTTCTCATCATCAGGTTCCTCGGCAGATCTCACAACTTGTTCTTCGGGAATAACAGGAATGTCGTCGTTTTCCGCCGAAGGCGCCGCTTCTTCCTCTCGCTTGTCCGATGACGTGGATTCCGCGTCGTTCGCCGCGTGTGCCGCGCTTCTCGGCCTGCGTCTTCGCGGCCGGCGCCGACGGCTCGCAGGCCGTTGTTCGTCGGCAGGTTTTTCCTTATTGTCAGCCGCCTGGTTCGCGGCTTTCTCATCGGTTTTTTCCTGGTGACCGTTTCCTTCGGTCTCGGCCTGTGCCAGCTCCGGGGCGGGCTCGACTCTTTTGACGATGTTGAATTCGCCTTCAGTCCGGGCCATGCCGGTGCTCCCCGCTATGTAGACGGACACATCGTAGGCCTGCTCGAGACGGCTGATCTCACTTCTCTTGTTGTTGAGCAGGTAGGACGCCACGTCCGTTGGAAGGGTTATCTCGATTTCCGACGCGCCCCGCCCGACGGCCTCGCGTTTTATCTTGCGGAAGGTATTGAGCGCCAGGTACTCGATTGAAGGAACCCAGCCGCTTCCCTTGCACTGATCGCAAACGGTGTAACTTATTTCCTGGATGGTGGACTGTTTCTTCTGCCGTGACAATTCAAGTATGCCGAACTTGGATATGCGGGCCAGTTGAATGCGTGAACGGTCGCTTTTCATTGCCTCCTTGAAATTTCTCTCAACGTCGGCAATATGTTTGCGGTCGGCCATATCGATAAAATCTATGACGATCAGCCCGCCCAGGTCACGAAGCCGGAGCTGTCGCGCGATTTCCTCCGCCGCCTCGAGATTCGTCCGGTAGGACGTCTCTTCGGCGTCCCGCTTGTGGGAACGGCCTGAATTAACGTCGATGGTTATGAGCGCCTCCGTCGGCTCGATGATGATGGAACCACCCGATTTCAATTCGACCCGCTCACGGTAGATGGCGTTGATCTGATCTTCTATGTTGTATTTATCAAATATGGGCGCTTCTTCTTTATAGAGCCTGATCGTCTTGACACTGCGCGGTGAAACGGCCCGGCAGTAATTTTTCATCACCTTCAGGGTTTCCGGATCGTCCACCAGTATCTCTTTGATATCGGATGTGAAATAATCCCTGAGGGCCCGAATGGCGAAATCACTTTCCTTGTAGATAAGGGCGGGCGCCGCCATGCCGTCGGCCTTTTTCCTGATTTCCTTCCACAGACGCGTCATCATCTGGAAGTCGCGCAGGAGCTCCTGCTTGGTCCGGTTGATGCCGGCCGTCCGCACGATGAACCCCATTCCCTCCTTGGCTCTTATATCGTCCATGACCTGTTTGAGTTTCTTACGGTCCGCCTCGTCTTCAATCCGCCGCGACACGCCTTTGCTGTCACGATTTGGCATGAGTACCGTGTAACGTCCCGGCAGCGAAATCAGCGTGGTCAACATTGCCCCCTTGGCGCCTTTTTCCTCCCGCACCACCTGGACGAAGACTTCCCGGCCCGTGTGGAGGCCGCCGTCTTTGTCGAGGTATTCGTCGCTCACATCCCGAAGGGGAAGAAAACCGTTTTTCGCGGCGCCGTAGTCAACGAAGGCGGCCCGAAGTCCTTTCTGAACGCTGCGCACGATTCCCTTATAAATATTGCCTGTTATCGGTTCCCGCACGGCCATCTTGATATTGAACTCGACCAGCTTGCCGTTTTCGACGATGGCCATACGGCTTTCTTCTTCATCAATTGTATTGACAAGCATCTGCTTTGCCATGAGAATAATTTATTCCTTTCTTGTTTAAAAAAAGCTCACGTCACCCTTCGCCGCCCTTATGACCTGAGGTGTCTCTTCCACGAGACTGACCACGCTGGACAATTCGTCCCCCACGACACCCCCGTCGATGACGCAATCCACGCGGTGCTTGAATTCTTCTTCCATCTCTTCGGGGTCGGTCATGATTTCTCCGGCGGTGTTTTTGACGCTGGTGCTGATGACGGGACGGCCGAACTCGCGTACCAAGGTCAGGCAAATCAGGTTGTCGGGAATCCTGATGCCGACTTCACGGCGCCGGGGAAGCAGGGTTTTCGGCACCATGCGGGACGCACCCAGGACAAACGTGTAGGGACCCGGTAACAGGTGTCGCATTATTTTATACGCGTAGGTCGGGACGACGGCATATTTGCTGATATCGCTGAGATCGGAGCACACGAAGCTGAAGGGTTGTTTCCGGTCGCGGCGCTTGATCTCGTAAATCTTCTCAACGGCCTTCTTGTTGAAAAGATCACACCCGATCCCGTACGCGGTGTCCGTGGGATAAATGATAATCCCTCCCTGTTCGAGAATGTCCACGACCTGTCGTAATAACCGCATCTGCGGATTCTGCGCGTTGATCGATAAAATCACCGATCCGCCACCTCGTCTATCTGTGATTCGGGCAGTTCCCTGCGGGCATAGTCGAGATACACCTTTTTCCTGACGAAAAGGTCAAACACGTCGGCGTCCAGATGGTTGTCCTTCACCATGAATCCGAGTATTTTCAGTGCTCCCGAAAGGGTATTTGCCTTTCGATAGGGCCGATCGGGCGCGGTGAGGGCTTCGAACACGTCTGCCACCGCCATAATGCGGGCCTGGAGCGATATCTCGTCTTCCTTCAACCCGAAAGGGTACCCTGAGCCGTTGAGGCATTCGTGATGCGTCGCGGCATAGAGCGGAACGTGCCGCATCTTCTTTGGAAAGGGCAACTGGGAGAGCATCTTGTGGGTGATCATGGCGTGACTGTTGATGATCTTCCTCTCATCCGCCGACAGCGTCCCTTTCCTGATGGAAAGACTCTCGATTTCGTCCTCGTCGAGCAGCGGTCGCCGGTCGCCGTCGCATTGCCATGTCAGGCCGCCGATCTCCCTGATTCTCTCGATCGCCTCGTCGGACATGAATTCGCCGCCCCTGTTCGCGTCAGCGAGAAAGCGCAGGTCGTCCTCGAGCTTGCCGGCGTCGGCTGCCGCCCCGACATCGTCGCCCCCGCCGTTGCCGCCGGTCCTGAGACGGCTGATTTCGAGGTCCCGCTTCAAAACTTCGAAACGCGTCCTGAGAAGCTCGATCCGGTCGAAACGTCCTTCGAGCTTGGTCGCCTTATCCATGACATGTTCGGGAATAGCGATTTTCCCCACATCGTGCAGCCAGGCCGCTATTCTCAACTCGTTGAGCTCGTCCGGCGTCAGGTGAATATCGGCGAAGGGCCCCTCGTCTGCCGCATTCAGCGCCTCGGCGATCATCATGGTAATCTCCACCACCCTTCTGCCGTGATCACCCGTATAGGGGGATTTCTCATCAATCGCCGTGGCTATGGTGCGAATAAAGGATTCGAAGAGGTTTTCCAAGTCCTGAATAAGACGGTTGTTGGTCAGGGCAACCGCGGCCTGGGAGGCAAGAGATTCCGTCAGCTCCTGTGACTCCGGCGAAAAAGCGATCACTCGGCCGGTCGCCGGGTCCTGGGCGTTCAGAAGCTGCAACACGCCGATGATATCGTTTTCGTGGTTCCGCAGGGGGACCACGAGCATCGACCTGGACCGGTATTCCGTGCTTGCGTCGAATTTCCTGGTTCCTTCGAAGTTGAACCGTTCGGCGTTGTACACATCGGGAATGTTGACGATTTCGCCCGACAGGGCGGCGTAGGAGGAAACGTTCGCGTGATTGGCCCCGCCGTCGGAAGTGTACAGCGGGACCGGCGGCCAGGTCAATTCACCCGCCGTGCCTCCCATGCGCGTCTTCAAAGACTCGTTCTGAACGATGGCGAATCGGAGTTCCTTTTCATCATCACTCATGATGTAGAGCGTTCCACCGTCTGCGTGGGTGAACGCCCGGGCCTCGTCGACGATCATTTCCAGGAGCCTGTCGATATTCCTCTCTGCCGACAGGGCGGCACCGATACCGGTCAGTCTGCGGATTTTTTCCACCTGGGTTTCGGTAAAGTCCCTGACCGATCCCACCACCGTGTTGAGGAGGCGATTGATGTCGGCATTCGAGGTAAACTCAAAATCACTTTCGTGGTCGGAACCGCCCGTAAAACTCTTCTTCATGCATTGATCCTCGCTTTACCGCACCATATATCACGCAATTATACTGAATTCAAGCGCTTATAGTCACAACGACCGCGCTTTCACCCTCCGTAAACGGCTTAAAGGGATAAACACCATCGAACCTGTCGGACAAGTTTTTACCTTTTTTTATTGACATAAATATCTTGATAATTTATATTTTTCGATTCTCTTATCTTGCGCATTATTACCTCCCGGATAACGGTCCCGCAACAATAGCAAGCGGAAAACGAACCGGAAGCAGATCAATCAAATCCGGCCGGCACATGTCCGGGAACGGCGAAACAAGGAAAGGTACCATGGCAAAGAACATCGACAGGGTTCGTAACATCGGAATAAGCGCTCACATCGATTCAGGCAAGACAACTCTTACCGAGCGCATGCTTTTTTATACCAAGCGCATTCACGCCATGCACGACGTGAAGGGCAAGGACGGCGTCGGGGCCACCATGGATTCCATGGAACTCGAGCGGGAACGCGGTATCACCATCGCCTCCGCCGCCACCTTCTGCGAGTGGGACGGGTACGAGATTAATCTTATTGATACGCCCGGCCACGTGGATTTCACCGTGGAGGTTGAACGGTCGCTGCGTGTCCTGGACGGCGCCGTGCTTGTTCTCTGTTCAGTGGGATGCGTGAAGTCACAGTCGATCACCGTTGACCAGCAGATGAAGCGTTACCGCGTCCCGCGCATCGCTTTTATCAACAAGCTTGACAGAAGCGGCGCGAATCCTTTCCGTGTAATTGACCAACTCCGGTCGAAACTCGGGCATAATGCCGTGGCCATGCAGATTCCCCTGGGGCTTGAAAGCGGATTCGAAGGAATTATCGACCTGGTCGGCATGAAAGCAATCCGCTTCGGTGGAGCAAATGGTGAAGACATGCTGGTTGACGACATTCCCCCGGACATAATGAACGAGGTCTCCGCACGGCGGGAAGAACTTGTCGAGGCCGCCTCGCTCTTTTCCGATGAACTGACGGAAGCGATCCTCAACGAGGAATACATATCAGAAGACCTGTTGCTCGCCGCCATCAGGGCGGGAACCCTGCAACGCGAGATCACGCCCGTCTTCATGGGATCAGCTTACAAGAACAAGGGCGTCCAGCCGCTCCTGCACGGTATAACTGCCCTGCTGCCCGGACCGCGAGACATAACAACAGACGCACTCGACCGGGATAATGCCGAGGCCCCCGTCAGACTGGAAAGCGATCCGGAAAAACCTGTGGTCGCCCTGGCGTTCAAACTTGAGGACGGACCGTACGGTCAGTTGACCTATATCCGCGTCTACCAGGGAACGCTGGCGAAAGGTACAACCCTGGTGAACGTCCGGTCGGGAAAAAAGTTCAAGGTGGGGCGGCTGGTCCGCATGCACGCGGACCAGATGGAAGACATCGACGGGCTCTCCGCGGGCTACATCGGCGCTCTCTTCGGCATAGACTGCGCGTCGGGAGATACCTTCACGTCTCCCGAGCTGAACGTCTCGATGACATCCATGTATGTCCCGAATCCGGTGATTTCACTTTCCATAACGCCGAGGGACTCCCGGTCGCAGGTCGCCCTTTCCAAGGCTCTGAACCGCTTTACCAAGGAAGATCCGACGTTCAAGACCCGGGTCGACGAAGAAACCAACGAAACAATTATCGAGGGTATGGGCGAACTGCATCTCGAGGTGTACGTGGAACGTATGCGCCGGGAATACAATGCCGACGTGGATACGGGAACGCCCCGCGTCGCCTACCGTGAAACCATCACACGGCGGGCCGATTTTAATTACACCCACCGGAAGCAGACCGGCGGGGCCGGCCAGTACGGCAGGGTGGCCGGCTACCTTGAACCGGCCCATGAAGATGACTTTGAATTTATAAACGAGATAACGGGCGGCGCCATACCGACGCAGTTCATACCCGCTTGCGAAAAAGGCTTTCACGAATGCATGAAAAAGGGCCCGAAGATGGAATTTCCCGTTACCGGCGTACGCGTGGTCATTAATGACGGTCAGTCC
>DSBH01000052.1 GCA_011056825.1 Deltaproteobacteria bacterium
CACTTTGCCCATTGAAGGAAGAACGGACAGGACGAAAATGATGATTCCCACGCCGCCGATCCAGTGCGTTGACGCCCTCCAGAAAAGCAGTCCCGGGGGCAACGCTTCAATATCTGTCAGAATGGAGGCCCCGGTCGTGGTAAATCCCGATACGCTTTCAAACCAGGCCTTTACCAGGGTGAATTCACCGCCCCAGAGCAGGTAGGGAAGCATGCCGATCAAACAGGAAAGGAGCCAGCTCGCTACAACGATAGTGAACCCCTCCTTGTTGGTGATCTCTTCGCTGGCCGGGATGAAAATAAAGGGAAAGACGCCGAACAGAACGGCGATAAAGCCGGTATAAAGAATGGGAAACAGTCCCGAGTCTCCGTTCAGCAGCGATACCACGGCGGACAGGAACAGAAAGACGCCGTTGATCAACAGGGCGATGCCGCCGTATCTGAAGATAATAGCGTATCTCATTACCGGTCACGCAGCGCCTGGAGTTGGGCGATGAGATTGCGAATGGATGACACGAGCCTGGACAATTCGTCGTTTGTTTCAACTTCCACGTTGAATGCTTTCCCCGCGGCGAGGTATTCCTTGATGGCATCGGTCACCTTGATGATGGGCGTTACCACGTAACGATTGATCAGAAAGCTGAAAAGCAGCGAAAAAATAAGGGCGGAAATAATGGCGATGACGCCGGGCATGACCGCCCGGTGAGCACGTCCCTCCAACTCGTAGGCTGTTGTGTACATGGCCCTGCTGTTGAGAGCCATGAGTTCCGACACGGCGTGTTCCGCCTTGAGAAACGATGGCTGCACCTCGTTGAAATACCAGTTCAGGTCACCCTCCCGATCGGTTCTGACGATGGGCCGAGACCAGAATTCCCGGTAGGTGTCGTAGCTATACGCGATTGTATCCAGATGGTCCGATTCGCCTGAGAGGGTTATATTATTGCGGGCGGTTTCAAGGGCTTCGTAAAATGCGTCGTCGGCCGAATCAAGAATAGCCCGGCCCTTTTCCCGGTTGCCCATGAGGAGCAGGAGCACGGCGCTGTCCTGTCGTTCCAGCGCTTCTGTCATTGATTTTGCCGCTTCGATGCTCAGATAATTTTCATCGAGAATCTGTTGAGCGGATCGGCCGATATGTTTCAGTTCATAGACCGACCAGCCGCCAGCCACCAGCAGCATGGCCGCCAGTATAAGAAACCCCGACAACATTTTGTTTCTCAGTCCCATGAAGCGCTCCTTGTTACGGTGGCTGGCCGCGATAATAGCACAGGAGAAAGACGCTGTTAAATAAATTTAATTATTTCAATGATGCGTTCATCCGGGGCGTGAGGAAATTTACAGTCAGGGAATGACCGAATGCGAAAAAGAAGGGCAGGGCGCCGGAACGGCCCGGGTGCGTGAGATCGCCGCGGCAGTGCACATGCCGAGAAAGTAGCGGTGGATACGTTCATCTTCCGTCAGCTCGGGGTGGAAAGTTGCCGCGAGAACAGTGTCCTGACGAACTAGGACCGGTTTGCCTCGATACCGGGCAAGCACCGTCACGTCGGGCCCCGTTTCGTCAATGACGGGTGCACGGATGAAAAGAGCGTTGAAAGGTTCCTGCGGTGAGAAGGAAAGCGTGATGTTCGTTTCCCGGCTGTCGATCTGTCGCCCGTAGGCGTTGCGCGAAACAGAAATGTCTATGATGCCGAGTGCTTCTGTTTCGCTGTCATTGTGTCGTCCGGCGAGAAGGATTGCGCCCGCGCAGGTGCCGAAAAACGGAATGTCCATGCCGGCGAGATCGAGCAATGGCTTTTCAAAACCGTACAGGACAATCAGTTTCCACATGGTGGTGCTTTCGCCGCCCGGAACGACAAGACCATCCACTCCTGCAAGTTCTTCGGGAAGCCGTATCTCGGATGGTTCAGCTCCGCACCGACGCAGCAACGCCGCATGTTCCCTGAAGGCACCCTGAAGAGCGAGAACGCCGATTTTCACCGTCCGCGACCCCGTTCCAATCAGTTCCCTCTGGACTGAAGCAGGTCTTTCTGGTCGAGAGTGGAGATTTCAAGCCCCGGCATGGCATCGCCAAGCGACTTTGATATTCGGGCCAGGATTTCGGGGTCGTTGTAGTGCGTGACGGCCTGCACGATAGCGCCCGCCCGCTTGGCCGGATTCTGTGACTTGAAAATACCCGATCCCACGAAAACGCCGTCGGCGCCGAGCTGCATCATGAGGGCCGCGTCGGCCGGCGTCGCGATACCGCCCGCCGAGAAGTTCACCACCGGCAGTTTTTTGTCCCGTGCCACCAGTCTGACCAGCTCATAGGGCGCTCCCAGTTCCTTTGCCGCCGTCATGAGTTCTTCCTCGGGAAGAGACGCGAGGCGGGAGATTTCATCGTTGATGGTCCGCATGTGTCGGACCGCCTCGATGACGTTTCCCGTACCCGCTTCGCCCTTGGTCCGCAGCATGGCAGCCCCTTCGCCCAGCCTGCGGAGCGCCTCGCCCAGATTCGTGGCACCGCACACGAAGGGAACCTTAAACTTCCACTTGTCGATGTGGTAGTGTTCATCAGCAGGTGTGAGTACTTCACTTTCGTCGATATAGTCGATGCCCATTGCTTCAAGAATCTGGGCCTCGACAAAATGTCCGATGCGAACCTTCGCCATGACGGGAATTGAAACGTTCGAAATGATTCGTTCGATGATTTCCGGGTCTGTCATACGGGCTACGCCGCCCTGGGCCCTGATGTCCGCCGGTACCCGTTCGAGTGCCATGACGGAAACGGCGCCCGCTTCTTCGGCGATTTTTGCCTGTTCAGGGCTTGTTACATCCATGATGACTCCGCCCTTCAACATTTCAGCCAGTCCCGTTTTGATCGGCAGAGTTCCAAATTTTTCCATGTATTCCCCCTCATATTTCTGTCATTCATTACCTAACAAGGGTTGTATTTTATAATCCTTGCAGCGAGTATTTTCAAGAGAAAAACAGGGGCATATTAACTTGACGGGGCGGCGGGTTGTTGGTACGTTCCGACGACAGAAGCGCGGTCGAGTGAACACGGCGGAACACTTATTGTGATGTGAACGGAATATTTCTTTGCGAGAATAATTATGGTTGTTTATGTGATTCCGGTTAATCCGGGACATGTCCCTGTCGAGCGGAGATAAATTTCATGAGCGATGGATGGCGTGACGTGTACCGGTCCCGCTGCACAAACGCCCAGTCCGCCCTGGAGAGGATCAGGCGCGGTGCGCGAATTTTTATCGGTTCTGCCTGTGGGGAACCTCAGCTGCTGGTGCGGACACTTCTTGACATCGCCCCGCGTGTCGCCGACAACGAGATCATCCATTTCCTGGATTTAGGCGTCGCACCATATACGGACGAACGTTATTCGGAAAAATTCCGACACAACGCCCTTTTCATGGGGCCCCGCCTCAGGGAAGTTATTGAAGAAGGCCGGGCGGATTACACGCCGGTACTGCTTTCGGAAATACCCCAGTTGATAGTGAGCGGCCGCATGCATATCGACGTGGCGCTTATTCAGGTATCGCCTCCCGACGGTCACGGTTATGTAAGCCTGGGTATTTCAGTAGACATAACAAAGGTCGCGGCCGAAACAGCCGATTACGTCATTGCCGAAGTGAATCCCAACATGCCCCGCACGCTGGGAGACACCTTTCTTCACGTAAGCGACATCGATGCTTTCGTCGAGTGCGACGAACCTCTCCTGGAATTCAGCCCCAGCGTTCCCGGCGACATAGAACGAACGATAGGCGGCTACATCGCCGATCTCATCGACAACGGCGCCACCATTCAGACGGGTGTGGGCAGGATCCCCAGTTCGATTTTTCCCTACCTGGCGGACAAGAAAAATCTGGGGGTTCACACGGAAACCTTTACCGACGGGATCATGGACCTGGTTGAACGGGGCGTTATCAACTGCCGGAAAAAGACCCTGCATCCCGGAAAAATCGTGGCGAGTTTCTGCATCGGTTCCCGTGCTTTGTATGATTATGTGCATGACAACCCGCTTTTCGAATTTCATCCCAGCCACTACGTCAACAATCCCGCCGTTATTGCACGGAACGACAGGATGATTTCCATCAACGCGGCACTTACTGTTGACCTGTCCGGCCAGGTAAGTTCCGATTCGCTGGGATTCCGCTTCTACAGCGGCATCGGCGGGCAGGTGGACTTCGTGCGAGGGGCAGCCATGTCGAACCGGGGACGATCGATCATAACTCTTCCCTCCGTCACGGATGATGGAGAGAAATCCCGCATCGTATCGTACCTCAGCGAAGGAAGCGGCGTCGTCGTGACGAGAGGCGACGTTCATTACGTAGTGACGGAATACGGCGTTGTCTATCTTCACGGAAAATCAATACGAGAACGCGCGATGGCGCTCATAAACATCGCTCATCCCGATTTCCGCGATGAATTGCTTGAGGCGGCCAAGCGCCAGGGATACGTGTATCGCGACCAGGTCCTGCCGGCAGTGCTTTATCCGAAAGAATATGAAACCTGGTTTACGGACAAGAAAGGAGAACAGATTTTTTTCAGGCCCGTCAGGGCGACGGACGAACGGGCCATTCAGGATCTTATTTACTCGTTACCGGAGCAGGATGTGTATACCAGGTTTTTCCAGCACCTGAAATCATTTTCACACAAGGTGGCCATGCCTATGGCGGCCATAGACTACAACGATAAAATGGCCCTTGCCGCGGTCATCGGGCGTGAAGAACCTGAAGGAAAAGAGAATATGGTCGCCGTGGGGCGCTATATGCGGGATCCCGTGACGAACTACGCCGAAGTCGCCTTCACGGTGCACGACGAATGGCAGGACCGGGGCGTCGGGACCTTTCTGCTTCAATATCTTATCAGGATAGCCCGGGAGAAGAATATAGAGGGGTTCACCGCCGACGTGATGGCCCGGAACGACGCCATGATAGCCGTGTTTCACAAAGCGGGTTACCCACTTCAGATCAGGCGGGACCTTGGTACTTACGAACTCAAATTTTCCTTTAAAGAAGAGGGTGAAGGTGAGGGACGTTCGTGACGTGAGAACTACACTGGAGGGCGGTAATGGAATTTGAGACGATTCGATACGAGATGATCGAGGATATGGCGGTTATACGGTTTAACCGGCCCGACAAAAAAAACGCCATATCACTGGACGTGTCGGAAGAGGTGGGGAAGGCGGTTGACCTGGCCAACGAGGACAAGGGCGTGCGGTTTATTGTCCTGACCGGAGCCGGGGAAGTGTTTTCATCCGGAGCCGATTTCAGTGATCCCGCAAAGGCCATGGAGATGATCCGGCGGGAGTTCGACGTGAAGTCGGGTAATTCCCCCGTTCTCAAGCTTGTTCATTCGCCCAAGCCGACCATTGCCGCGGTTAACGGATACGCCCTCGGGCACGGTGCTGAATACGCTCTGATGTGCGATATAATCATCGCTTCCGAACAGGCCGAATTCGGTTTTATCGGTCCTGTCAGGGGCGCGGTTTGCCCCTACGCGATGATACGTCTCGCCGACGAGATCGGGCGAGCCCGTGCCAAAGAGCTGATTATCACGTGTGAGCGTATTTCGGCCCTCGAGGCGTTCCGTATCGGTCTTGTCAACAAGGTGGCGCCGGCAGGTAAGCTGATGGACGAGGTGTCGGCCATGGCCGGTAAAATGCGCAGGGCGGCACCCCTGGCAACCCGGTACACGAAAGAGGTCATTAACCGGGATCTCGGTGGATACGAACTGAGTGCTGAGATCTTCGAGAAAATTCTGAAAAGCGATGAATCGGTTGAGGGCGCCGTGGCGTTTCTCGAGAAAAGAAATCCCCGGTGGTATGATGAAATATGATGATTTATCATGCCCGGCTGACGTCGCCGTGTATCACCTGCCGGTCTGCCCCGGGCTTTTCCCCGGTCCTGCCGAAGACGCCCGTATGAAAAGAACTATCGACAGTATAATGGCGACTATGGCGACGAGGAACGCAATGGTGTAATTGTTTGTAATGTCAAATATTTTTCCACTCAGCAGCACGCCGAAGGCCCCTCCGGTACCGCCGGCAATGGCAATCATGCCGAAAATTTTTCCGAAGTGGGGTCCCAAAAAGAGATCGGCGGCCCGTGCTGGCATGACAGGTGCGACCGATCCGTATCCCAGGCCGAAGAGCACTGCGTAGGTATAGAGCAGAAAATCACGTCCTTCCTGAAGAAAAAACAGGCTTATCACGCCGATTGCCGCGCAGCTCATACCAAGGGCGAAAGCGGGTTCACGGCCGATCCTGTCCGAAAGCGATCCAAAAATAATTTTCCCTGCCGATCCGAAAATCCCCGCCATGCCGAAAAAGAAGGCAGCCTGAACGGGGGGGAATCCCTTATCCGTCACGCTTGCCACTTGGTGGATGAGCGTTCCCTGGATTGCAAGAGGGGTGAAGAAAAAGCTGCTGGCAAGAAACCAGAATGATCGGGTTCGCAGGGCGTCGTGCAGGGTGAGCGCGTTGGGATGGCGTCCCGCTTCGGTATCCCTGTTGATCCTCTCTTCTGATTCAGGTTCGGTGGCCGCCGTAACATTATCGATGCTCCGCGAGCCCCACCCGTCGGGGACGTCGCCGATTTCTTCGGGTCCGCTTCTCTGGAGCAGTAGATTCAGGGGGAGAAGCGTGACCAGTATCATCACCGCCATGATCAGGTATGCCGAGCGCCATCCGTACAGTTCAATGAGATACTGCGACGTAGGAACAATAATTTGCATACCGATACCGATGCCGGCCATGGCAATACCGATGGCGAGGCCACGCTTCCGCTCAAACCATCTTGGCAGGATCATGCTGTGGGCGATGAATCCGACGGCGCAGACACCCGCCGCCGTTACCATGCCGTACCAGAAGTACAGTTGCCACAGTTCCTGAATGCGGCTCGAAGCAACGAGGCCGGCCGCAACAAGACAGACCGCGGCGGGTATCACGCGGCGGGGTCCGAATCGGTCGAGTGCGGAGCCCACCAGAATAGCGGAAAACGAATGAACCATAATGAAGCAGGAAAAAACGCCCGACGTAGCGGCCCGACTCCACTGGAATTCCTCGATGATCGCCACGAAAAAAACCGAGAAGGAATACCAGAGGCCGAATATAACCGCCAGGTTGATGCAGGAGACCGCCACGATGATCCAGCCGTAGAAAAAGCGATGTTGCCTCATGTTCAGCCTCTGTGGTATTCGACGCATGTCGGAAAAGGGTGCGGACCGATGAATAAAAGATGCACAACATCCGATAAATCATTCAGATTGTCAAGGGGAAACCGGAGGCGGCGGAAGGTGTCCGGCGAGAGCGTCGTATTTTTGCGTGGGATCGTCGACACGGTCTTGCAGCCTGTCAAAGCATTGTAAGTCTTATTAATAATTATATAATTATTAATTATTATAAGAAACTGCTTTCATGGCCGTACCGGGAAACCATGGCCGACGTGCGCAGGACCTTTCTGAAATGAACGGATCAGGAGTGCTGAAAAGAAGTTCTTGACAGGCACTCCGGTGGTTACTATGAGATAACATGCGGTATCCATGGATCAGCGACGTTTATGAACGCGTGAATAGAGTGATGGTGCTGACCCGGAAAGCGAGGGCTTTATGGATTTGAAAATAGGCGGCAAGACGGCTGTCGTGACGGGAGCGGGAAACGGAATAGGCCGGGCGGTCGCCGTGCGACTGGCGGATGAAGGGGCCTCAGTGGTTGTGGCCGATATTCGGGGATCGGATGCCCGGCGTACCGCTGACGAGATTTCCGATCGGGGCGGAACAGCGCTGTCCGTCGAGGCGGATGGAACACGTGAAGCCGATGTTGACGTGATGGTAGCCGCAGCCTTGCAATCCTTCGAATCTCTTGACATCCTGGTGAACAACGTGGGAGGAGGCTTCGGATCATCGACCGTTGTGAAACAGCCGGTCGACGAGTGGGACAGGACCATTGAAATAAATCTCAAAAGCACCTTTCTTGCCTGTCACGCCGCGGCACCCCACATGATCGGACACAAACAGGGACGCATCATCAATATATCGTCCATATCAGGGAAAGTTGGCGAGGCGCTGGTCGGCGCCTACAGCGCATCGAAATTCGGCGTTATCGGCTTGACGCAGGTACTGGCAAAGGAGCTGGGACGGTATTCGATCACGGTGAACGCCGTTTGCCCCGGCTATGTGTGGACGCCGGGCTGGGAACAACTCGCATCCTGGTTGAAAGAACGGTACACGTCAATGGCGGGCAGGACAATAGAGGAGATATTTGACAAACGGGCGGGACCATCCACGGCGCTCGGACGCCCCCAGACGGTGGAAGACGTGGCGAGTCTCGTCGCGTACCTGGCGTCGGAAGACGCCCGTAATATCACGGGCCAAGCGATTAACGTGGACGGCGGCGCCGTGATGTGCTGATACGACGGTCCGGTGAACAGTTTCTGAACAAAATTTTCTGATCCCAATACGGTGAGGAGAGAATGACGATGGTCATGATGGCGGAGGAGCGGCGATATGACGAGATGATGGACCGGATTTTTCACCCCCGGCATATCGCGGTGATCGGTGTATCGTCGCAGGGTGCCGGGTTCGGAAGCGGCATCGTTCGGGCGCTTGTGAACATAGGGTTCGAGGGTTCCATTCATTGTGTGAACACCCGTGGAGGAGAATTTCTCGGTATGCAGCTTTACCGCAGCGTCGACGAGATTC
>DSBH01000217.1 GCA_011056825.1 Deltaproteobacteria bacterium
GCAATCACCAGCGTTACAAGTACCGACATGATCACGGACATTATAATGCCGGCCTTTGCAAAATCGACGATGGAGAAATAGCCCGACGTGTAAGGAATAATATTGGTCGGCGTCTGCGTGACCAGTACGATGCCGAGAGATGACGTGAACGCGGCCGGCGCCACCAGCATCCAGGGGTGAATATTGAAGCTCGCGGCGAGCGAAATGAGAATAGGAACAATAATGATTCCCGTCACGGTGTTGCTCGCCAGAAATAATTTTATAAATATTACCACCAGGACGACCACGAAGATCAGGAGCACGGGACCAAACGAGGTAATGCCCCCGAGAAAGAAAACGGCCACCCACTTTGCCGCTCCCGTGTGATAGGTCATCATGCCAAGCCCCAGGGACGCCATCAGCAGAAGAATGCTGTCCCAGGAAATGGCCCGCCCTCCCGTGTCCTGGTTCAGTACACGGAACGGCGGAAGAAAGAGCAGCATGCCTCCCAGGATCGCCACGTAGCTGATGGGAAGATCGATTACGCCGTGAGACAACCGGCTGAGCAGCGGGTTGAACACCCACAGGAAAATAACCAGCGAGAATATCAGGATAGTGCCTATCTCCGGCTTCGACAGGCCGCCCAGTTCCCGGAGTCTTTCGCGGATCTCCTCTCTGGTGAGCGGCAATTCCCTGATTTCCGGGGGAAACATGAGCAGCAGCACGATCCAGCCGAAAGGAATGAGTATGATCGTCGCGGGTACTCCGATGATCATCCAGTCTATGAAGGTGATTTTCATGCCCGCGAAGGACTGCATGAAACTGATCGCGATCGGGTTCGGAGCACAGCCCGCCGGCGTAGCGATGCCTCCGAAAACCGGCCCCCAGCACGAGGAAATCATGAGCGCCTTGCCGAAATTACTTTTCAGGGGTTCGCATTTCGCCTGTCTGAGAATTGACACGCCGATGGGCAGCAGTATGGACACCACTCCCATGTCCGAAACCCACATGGATATGAGAGCGCCCATGATAAGAAACCCGAGAATGACCCGACGCGTGCTTGTCCCGATGATCTGGAGCATCTTCAGCGTCATCCGCGTTCCCAGCTTTGTGTAAGTGAAAGCCCCCGAAAGCAGGAATATGCCGATGAAGAACAGGATGAGATCATTGCCGAAGCTCATGCGCACGATTTCTTTGTAGCCCTGCGCCACGCCCGCTATCTGGGTCACCGTACCGTCGGCCGCGAGAACTTTTACCCCGTCGGTCACTCCCAGGACAGGCATAAGAAGCAGGGCGCACAGGGCCGTCACGTGAAACGGCAGGACCTCGGTGATCCAGTAGAAGATCGCTACCAGCAGCAACCCCAGGCAGATTTTTCCGGCCTGGGTCAGGACGATGGCATCATCGCCGACAATGAGTGGAGGAGGCGGCGGCAGGAAATAAATTAAGAGGAAAAGTCCCGCCCCCAGTGCAAGGTAGAGAGGTTGACGCCTTTTGGCCTTTTGACCGACGATTCCGCTGCCCTGCTCTTCGTTCATCTCCGTCATGACGTCTCCTCGCGTACCAGTCCCCTGAGCGCGCAGGCGGCCGCGTCAAGGTACAGGTCACGGAAATCTTCACCTTCAGGCATTGTATTTTCGAGCTTTCTGAACTGAAGCATGCCGTGTATGGTGGACCAGAGCACGAGCGACGCCCTGCGCAGGTCCCGCGCGCCCGGACGATCGGCGAGAATCGGTTGAAGTACTTCTTCAACTATTTTAAGAATTCTGTTGCCGTGTTCGTCTATTTTTTCCTTGAATCGCGGCGAAAACACGACGTCAGGCGCCGAGAGAAAATGATTATATATCTCGTAATACCGGCGGCGGCGCCTGCTGAACTCCAGGTAGGCAAGCGCGATATTTTCGAGCTTTTTCTGCGGATCGTCCGTGCCGGAAGCCGCCTTTTTGATCATTTTGTGCAGTATGTCGAGTCCTTCCTCCTGCAGCGCCGCGTAGATATCCTCTTTGTTCTTGAAATACAGGTACAGCGTACCCACGCTCAGTTCCGCGTTGTGCGCGATCTGATTCACGGTTGTTGCGTTGATGCCTTTCTGAAACAGGAGTTTCCGGGCGGCGTCCAGAATCTGTTTTCTTCTGAACTCCTTTTCACGTCTTCTTCTTTCATGAGACCCCATGCCGTTGTTCTCCCCTATAACTTTCCGTTCCCGATGCCCAGCTTTCCGAGCAGTGCCGTGGTGGGATTTCCTTTCTCGTCCCAGCCGCGGAGCTGATAGTACGCGTCGAGCATCTTTTGTAGATCTTTCTGCGGGCAGCAGCGCCCCCTGGAAGGCCCTTCGGGTATCGGCTCGTTCATCACCCGCCAGGGAAGCACATCGCTGTGGCGCCCCACACCACGCCGGACGTTGATTAGACGTTCCAGCGTGTAGACCCTTTCAGCGATCCGCTCCAGTTCTTCCAATGTCATGTCCCACCCGGTTATCGCGTTCACTACAGGCAGGTACGATTCGTTGAGGCTCGCGCCGAAGACACGTTCCTGGACGAACCTGCAGATTACCAGGCAATCGCCTATGACGGTGTTATTCTGGCTTTGGAACGTGTATTCCGGCTGCCCGCCAAAACCGGGATCCGTTTCCGGATCACTGTAGTCGGGGCGGGCGTCGTGGTGGCTTCCGCCCCGCGTCGACGTGGCATAGGCCAGCCCCATGTTCCGCAAGCCTCGCGCCGAATGTCCGGGAATCTCAAGGCCACGGCTGCAGTAAAGCAGTTTCTCCGAATCATCGCCGAAGCGTTGCGCCAGCGCCCGTGAACCCAGCGCAAGAAGTCGGCCCGCCCCCTGTTTCATGGCTGCCTCGCGTGCTGCTCCGGAAAGATCCCGCTGCGCGCCGAACCTGATGTCGCCCCCGAGCTCGTCGGACGATATGAATCCCCGTTCAAGACACTCGGCCGTGAATGCAAGCGTTACGCCGAAACTTATCGTGTCCATGCCCATCTCGTCGCACTGCACGTTGCCGTTAAAAATGGAGACGGGATCACTGTTCTCCAGCATCGATCCCATCGCGTAGATGGTTTCGTATTCGGGCATCTTCACCGTCCGGCCGGCGAATTCACCGACCGGCACGTCGACCAGTTTGCCGCAGGCCACCGGGCACCCGTGACAGGCGGTATTCTTCCGCTTGTACCGTTCCGCTATAAGTTCGCCGCTTACCTCGTCGGCCCTGTTGAAAACCTCTTTTGTATTGTTTCGGGTGCCGAGCCGTCCCATGGCATTGATCGTTTTCACAAGCATCGGCGTTCCGAGATCGGTGAGCTGTTTCGCCTTTTCACGCAGCCCCGGCAGGCTTCTCCTGATCTCGTCCTTCAGTTCGTCGGGGCGAGCCACGGGAGTTTTCTTTCCTCCCCGCAGGACCAGCGCCTTGCATTTTTTTGATCCGAGAACGGCGCCGATGCCGCCCCTTCCGGCAACGCTGACACGCGAACCACTGCAGACAATATTAGCGAAGGTCACGCCGTTTTCACCGGCCGGTCCGATCACCGCGCTCTGCACCCCGTCTCCGTTCTCCTGCCGCAACAGGTTGTGCGTCTCGCTCGCGACCCTGCCCCACAGGAAGGACGCGTCCCTGATCTCGACGTTGCCTTCATCGACCATTATGTACACCGGGGAAGAAGCCGCTCCCATTATCACGTAGGCGTCGAACCCCGCGCGTTTCATCATCCAGCCGAAATTACCTCCGAAGTTGGAGTCGAAAAACAGCCCCGTCTGCGGGGATATCGTCGCGGCGTGACCTCTGCCGGCGCCCCACAGGGGAGTCCCGTTGACCGGACCAGAGGCGAACACCACGATGTTGTCCGGGGAAAGGGGATCAATCTGTGGAGACACCAGGCGGTGGATTATCGCGGCGGCGAACCCGTTTCCTCCCAGGTATTTCCTCGCGAAACTTTCTTCCAGTGTCTCGACGGTATGCGTGCCGCCCGTCAGATCACAGTACAGTATTTTCCCCATGTACCCGAACATAGTTCATCTGTCCCTGTTTCACTTCCTCGAAACGTCGCCGGAATGGGTTGTATATGCCCCGTTTACCCTGGCCGCCCGTCGGAAAGAAATCACGCCTTGTAACTTCCCAGGTCCGCCAGCGCCACGCTGCCGGGACTGACGGTGTCCGGGTCGGTCATGACGTTGATGCAGGCCGTTTTCCCCGACGCGAAAGCCGCTTCGAGCGCCGGGCGGATGTCCTCCGGCCGGTCCACTTCCACGCCGAACCCGCCGAGCGCCTCGACGAGTTTGTGATAGGGAACGTAGCCGATTTCGCAGCCATCATTGATGGAATGACCGAGCCGCAAACTCTGGCTGTGGCGGATCATACCCCAGCCGAGATCGTTGGATATCACGACCACGACGGGCAGCTTCCTGCGAATCGCCGTTTCGAACTCCATGAAGTTGAAACCCGTTGAACCGTCGCCGCAGAACAGGCAGACCCTTTTCCCGGGGTTGACGAGCTGAGCCGCGTTCGCGTAGGGAAGTCCCACGCCGAGGCAGCCGAAGAGATTGGCGTCGAGATAACTCCCGGGGCCAGCCACTGTTCTGGTCATGCCCATCCAGACCTGGGCATCCCCGCCGTCCGCCACCACAATGTCGTCCGGCCTGTTCATGAATGTGTTGACCTCGTGAGCCGCCCGCATGGCGTGAATTGGTACAGCGTCGCTTTCCCACTGGGGCTGCGTCTGGGCTTTCGATTCACTGTCGGCCTTTTCAAGAACCTCCACCCATTCCCTGAAAGATGTCCGCAGATTCTTCGCATCGCCCGAGGCATCCAGCAGGCGGTTGCATTCAGCAAGCAGCGCCTTCACATCGCTGATCACGGCCAGGTCGATGGAGCGGTTCCGCCCCATTTCCTCGGGCTCGATGTCCACCTGAATAATCTTCGCGGTGGGACTGAACACGTCGCCGAAGATGTAATACAGGTTCATGCGCGACCCCAGAAAAATAACCAGGTCGGCGCTGATATTGGCCAACAGGGCGGCGCCGGGACGTATGGCGAGGGACGATTCGAAGCACAGGGGATGGGTGTCGGGAATGATCCCCCTTCCCTGACTCGATGTGAGCGCTCGAATGCCGGTACTCTCGACGAAACGGACAAGCTCGTCGGCTGCGTCGGCGTACCAGGCGCCGCTGCCTGCAATCAGCAGGGGCTTCTTCGCCTTCCTGATCATCTCCATGATTTTCGCCGCTCCCTCGAGGTCGACGGGACGCGAGTCACAACAACTGGTGTTCACCTTCCTGACCTTTTCGGCGTTCACGGCGCCGTTGAGCACGTCAACCGGCAACTCGAGATAGACCGGGCCCGGCCTTCCGCTGATGGCGTTACGGTAAGCAAGGTCGACGAATTCGGGAATCCGGTGGGGAGTGTGGCAGACCAGGGACTTTTTCACCATGGGCTCGATAACCGGAGCCTGCCGCATGTCCTGCAGGTCCAGTTTTTCTATTGACTCGAGTCCCACGCACCCCGATATCAGTACCAGGGGTGAATTCGATAGGCGCGCGTTCGCGATGCCCGAAAGGGCGTTGGTGAATCCCGGTCCCGCGGTTACCATTGCTATGCCAGGTTTGCGCTTGAGCCTTCCGTACGCCTCCGCCATGAACACCGCGGCCTGCTCGTGCCGCGTGTCGAACAGCGTTACCCCGCTTCCTTCCAGGAACTGGTAGATCGGGGTGATATGACCCCCGCTTATGGTGAACACATAATCAACTCCCCGCTCAATGAGCGCTTCCGCGGCAAGCCTTCCGCCTATAATATTTTCCATTGCTCTGCCTCTCCTTTCAGAGTTCCATCAACTGTCCGCCCGTAACATTGACGGCCTGGCCGGTTATGTATGATGATGCGTCGGACGCGAGAAAGGCGGCCAGCGATGCTACCTCGTCTGGCGTTCCGATGCGGGCAACTGGAATAGTGGCGCACATTTCCCGTTCTCGTTCTTCCACGGTACAGTTGAAAAACTGAGCCTCCAGGCCGAATCGCCATTTTTCGAGGTCCGTGCCGATCTGGCCCGGACAGAGGGCGTTAACCCGTATTTTGTTTCCGGCGAGTTCCCTGGCCATGACCTTGGTAAGCATGATGACACCGGCTTTCGCGACCGCGTAGGCGCCGTTGAACAGCGGCGGCGTCTTCCCCGCGCGCGACGCGGTGTTGACAATGGAACCGCCGGAGGCCGCCATCAATGGCAGCACGCCCCGTGTGACCCTGAAAACGCTGTGGAGATTGACGTCGATGGTTCTCATCCAGGCCGCTTCGTCATAGGACTGCACCGTGTTGGGCACCCCGAAAGACGCGCCCGCGTTGTTACACAAGACATCCACCCGACCGGTTATTTTGCCCGCCTCCTCGACCATGCCCGCTATGGAATCATTGCTGGTCACATCGACCCTGGCGGCCCGGCACGTTACACCGAAGGCGTCGGAAAGATCGGTGGCGATGGAAGACATCTCTTTCCAGCCGCCCGGCGCCACCTGCATGTCTTCGGACGGCTCGGCTCCCAAGTCGGCGATCACCACGTTCGCGCCGCAGGAAGCAAGCATGCGGGCTATGGCATAACCGATACCGGTACGCTTTCCCGCTCCCGTAACTATGGCTGTTTTTCCTTCCAGGTCGGAATACATCAGTTCCCCTCCCTTCTGCCGATGCCGGTTGTTCCAAATATCCGGGCGCATCTTTACGCCGCGGGGAATCGAACGAAGCAAAAAGAACGGCAACATGAAGAAATGATATGAGCGCCGCTCATATAGTGAACGGTATTCATTTTTTAACCGCCTGTCAATCATTATTTTATTGGGCGCTTCTTGACTGTTCCTGTCATATCGAGTAGATATTACTGACAAACCAGACGCCGGTGCAATCCGTGACCGGGCTGTTCCTGATATCGAATCACAACAGCAGACACAAAGGCTGTTACCGTGAACCTGGGAATATATATTACACGTAGCGCCCGATGCTATCCTTCACTTGCCGCCCTCGCCTTCAGTGATCGGCGTTATTCATACTCAGAATTTGAATCCAGGACCAACCGGCTGGCACAGGGACTTGTCAATCTGGGCATGCCGAAGGGAACGCACGTCGCGATACAGGCGTCAAACCGCCCCGAGATCGTCGAGACGGAAGTCGCATGTTACAAGGGCGGTTTCGTGCGCATTCCCGTGAACGCGAGGCTCTCGACAACCGAAACCATTTATGTCCTCGAAAATTCGGAAACGCGCGTGCTCGTGGCCGATGCCGCCCACATGGCGCCTGTTCTCGAAAACCTGGAATCTCTCCCCTCCCTCGAATGCCTGCTCTGTATTGATCGCATGCCGGGAAACACGTTATATTACGAAGACTTTCTCGAACAGTCCATCGACGCGTTTCCCGACCGCGAGGTGCAGGAGGACGAACTGGCCGTCCTGGCCTACAGCTCGGGAACAACGGGAAAGCTGAAGGCGGTCATGCAGAGCTACGGGAACCGAATGGCCATGATACGCAAGGCCTTCATGATTCCGGGCGTCTCGATAGAACCGGGAGACGTATTCGCCCACGTCGGCCCCGTCACGCACGCCAGCGGCATGCTCCTCATGCCGGTGATGTATTCCGGCGGGTGCAATGTGATACTGGATCGTTTCGATGTCGAGACTCTGCTGCAAACAATTGAACGTGAAAAAGTCAATTACCTCTTCATGGTCCCCGCCATGATAAACGCCGTGATAAATCATCCGCGCGTCGCTGCATACGACACGAACAGTCTGAAAGGAATCTTTTACGGCGCGGCCCCCATGTCTGAAAACAATATCCGGCGCGCACTCGAACTCTTCGGACCGATCCTGGTACAGGGATACGGCATGACGGAAACTACCTCCTTTACAACCATACTCACGGCCCGTGACCACGTTGAGGGCCTGCGGGACAAGACCGGAAACCGCCTCCTGTCCTGCGGGCGGCCCATCTTCGAAACGGAAATCAGGCTGGTCGACGAACAGGGAAACCGGGTGGCGACAGGAGAAACGGGTGAAATAATCGCCCGGGGCCCCGACGTGATGAAGGGATATTACAAGGATCCGGAACTCACCGAACGAACCATCATAAACGGCTGGATACACTCCGGCGACATGGCAAAGGAAGACCAGCAGGGATATATCTATATCGTCGACAGGAAATCCGAGACAGTCATCTCCGGTGGATTCAACGTCTACCCGTCCGAGGTCGAGCAGGCGCTCTGTTCCCACCCCTCCGTATCGGAGGCCTGCGTTATCGGCATCCCTGACGACAAGTGGGGCGAAGCCGTCAAGGCCGTCATCGTGCTGAGAGAAGGCGCCTCGGCGACGCAGGAAGAATTGATCGACCACTGCAGGAAATTCCTTGCCGGCTACAAGAAACCCGGATCAATCGACTTTGTGGACTCCCTGCCCAAAAACCCCAACGGCAAAATAGCCCGCCGGGCGATCAAGGAAAAATACTGGACAGCCGGCACCCGCAAAGTAAACTGATTTCAGGGACGTAGTTAACTTATTAACTTATTTTCTCAACTTTCGGGATTAGCATTTATTGAGAGCAAGTGTGTTCTTTGGCAGATTAACGTAAGCAAGAGCCTCCTCCATTATCGTATCCAGGAGAGATCGTGCTGTTTTTTCACAGAAAGAGCCC
>DSBH01000255.1 GCA_011056825.1 Deltaproteobacteria bacterium
GTGTGGTCGCGGAACCACTTGAACGTGTTGAGCTTGTTAAAAGAAACGCAGGGTTGCAGGATATCAACCAGCGCGTATCCCCTGTGCGAAATCGCCCTGGCGAGAAGAGTTTTCAGCTTGTCATGATCGCCCGCGAACGCCCGGGCGACAAAGGTCGCCTTCTGGGCGACGGCGACTGCCAGGGGATTGAAGGGTTCCAGGTTCACGCCCGCCACCTGGACGGGCGTGACAAACCCCCGAAGACTCGTCGGCGACGCCTGTCCTTTCGTGAGGCCGTATACCAGGTTGTTGTGAACAATATTGGTGATATCGGGATTTCTCCGTATGGCATGCAAAAAATGGTTTCCGCCTTCGCCGTACATGTCCCCCTCGCCGCTTTCGGCAATCACCACCAGGCCTGGATTGACCGTTTTGATCGCCGTCGCCGCCGGCAGCGCGCGGCCATGGAGGCCGTTAAAAAAATTGCATTTCATGTAATGGGGAATTTTCGCTGCCTGTCCGATTCCCGAAACCATGACCAGTCCCTGCGGCGCTATGCTCAACTCTTCCAGCGCTTCCTTCAGCGCCTTCAGAATCGCGAAATTTCCGCAGCCGGGGCACCAGGCCATATCGATATCGCCCATGTCGAAGGATTCCGTTCTCATCTTTTCACCTCCCCTCCATCCAAACCGGCCAGCCGCCGCTCCAGTTCTTCCAAGGTGAACGGGAGACCATCATACTTCAGAATACGGTCCGTCGCCTCGTATCCCGTTTCGGCCCGCAGCAGCCTCCCGAACTGGGACGTGGCATTTCCTTCAACCAAGATGATGCTGCGCGCCTTCCCCAGGTAACTCGCGGTATCCGCGTGCAGGGGGAAAACCTGGCTGAAATGAAGATGAGACACGCCTGGACGGCCCAGTCGCTGAAGCGCTTCCCGAACGACGGGCCCCGTGGATCCCCAGCTCACCACCAGCGAATCGTAATTCTGGGGACCGGCCAGCGACGGCGGCAGTATATCCTGTTCCATCGCCTCGTATTTCTTCATCCGCTTGTCCACCATAGCCGTCCGGACCTGGTGATTTTCCGTAATATGCCCCTCCTCATCGTGCTCATCGCTGTCCACCGCCACCAGGCCCGTGCCCCATCCGGGAATGCCCCGGGGAGACACTCCGTCCGGCGTCAGGCGGTAGCGCCGGTATTTTTCGTCTGTTTCCACAATGTTCTGAATCGGCGGTGAATCGTCAATCTCTGGAAGAATCGCAGTGTAATAGGAATCGATAAGATACTGGTCCGTGAGAATAAAAACAGGTACCTGGTACCTGTCCGCCAGGAGAAACGCCCGCCGGGAAAGCTCGGCCGCCTCCCGCGCCGTGGCCGGCGCGAGCAGGATCCGGGGGAACTCGCCGTGACCCGAGTAGAGGGACAGCTGCAAGTCGCCCTGTTCCGTCCTCGTGGGAAGTCCCGTGGCCGGTCCCGGGCGTTGCGCCAGGTGAATCACCAGCGGCGACTCAATCATCCCCGCGAGTCCCATCGCTTCTTCCATCAGCGCGAAACCGCCGCCGGAGGTGGTCACCATGGCCCGGGCGCCGGCGTACCAGGCGCCGATAGCCATGTTAACGGCGCTGATTTCATCTTCGGCCTGTTCGACGACACATTCAAATTCCCGCGCCTTTTCTGCCATGAACACGAGCACCGCCGTTGAGGGGGACATGGGGTACGATGAAACGAAATTACATCCACCCGCCAGCGCTCCGATTCCCACCGCTTCCGCGCCGTTTATAAACATCTGTTTGTGAACCTCGGGATCGATGGTTACGCCGGGTCGAAACAGGCCGTCGCCGATGATTTTCCGGGCCAGGTCATATCCGCGCCTGGCAGCCTCGTTATTCACCGCCGCCAGATCAGCCCTGGGCCCGGTGAACAGGCTGTCAACCCGCTCCCCGATCAGATCGGAATCAACGTCAAAGAGACCCGCGATGAAGCCCGAGGCCACCATGTTCGCGTAGACGGCATTTCCAAGCTCCTCGGCTGTTTTCCTGAAAGGCACCGGCATTATGACCGAATCGCCCGACGGCGGCGCCGCATCGAGAATGTCTTCGTCGGCGAACACTATTGTATCGGACGTAACACGGTGCTGCACGTGCCGCAGGGCCGCGGCATCGAAGGGAAAGAACAGGTCGACCCGGTCGAGCGGCGCCTCGACGGGATGCGAGGCGATACGAATACTTGTTGAATTACTGCCTCCCCGCACACGGGACATGAACTCTTTCCAGGAGAAAACGTGGAATCCCGCGCTTTTCAGGAGACCGGTGGCAACCGATTCAACCGACTGGATACCCCGGCCTGCTTCGCCGCACAACACGAGGGACAGGTCGTCCCGCGATCGCATCTCTCTTACAGACATACGTTCCTCCTTTCGTTATGCTGCAAACACTCAAGCCGCTGACCCCCACCGCACATTCCGCGGTGAAAATTACGAATGAATTGTTCCGGGATGCCGCCCTTTCAAGTAGTCCCGAAGGGCATCGCTGGTGCTGGCGAAAGCCAGCGACTGCCAGGGAATCCCGGACGGTTCGAATAGCCCCAGTTCACTGGATTCGTCACCCGCCGCCGGAGTCCCTCCGACAATAACCGCTTCGTATACCACGATAACGACGGAAACATCGGGATAGGAATAAATCCCCACCAGCGGTCCGAGCGTCACGTTAACCGACGCCTCCTCCCGTGTTTCGCGAACGGCGGCGCCGGGCACCGTTTCCCCGAGATCAACAAATCCTCCCGGAATAACCCATGAGCCGAGCGCGGGGTGAATGGCCCGTCTCAACAGGACGATCTTCCCCTCGACTTCAATAATCGTGCAGGCGGCTATTTTGGGATCAAGGTAAAAAACGAAACCGCACCGCCGGCAGACCAGCCGCTCCGGCTCTCCTTTTTTGACCTGCCGCCGCTCCAGTTCTCCGCCGCAGCGGGGACAGAACCGGTATTCCTCATTCCGGCGCATGGGACATATATTCCATGAAATAACGGTAAAACGCTGCAACAATAAGGGAATGCGTGATAATGCCGTCTCGGACCAGGTCGGGAATGTCGGATATATTGTGCATCACTATTTCGATATCCTCCTTGTCGTCGAGATGCTGGCTTCCGTTGCGGACGACGTTCCGCGCCAGGTACGTGTAGCAGCGGTTGTTGAGAAAGGCGGGGTTGGGATACACGAAGCCCAGTGAAATCATATCGGCGGCCTCGTATCCCGTTTCCTCACGAAGTTCGCGCCGCGCTGTCTGGAGGGGCGTGTCGCCCTGCTCGATGATTCCGCCGGGTATTTCCAGCGTGTCCTGCGCGATGCCGTGGCGCCACTGCCGTATCATGACTACGCTTCCTTCCGCGGTCAGCGGAATGACGTTGACCCAGGACGGTGATTCGAGAACGATGAAATCGTGCTCTTTGCCCGTGCGCGGCGACCTGGATCGGTCGCGTCGAAGAGAAAATATGCCGTAGGAACCTTCCGTTCGGCTGTTCAGGCGATGCCATGGTTTCGGAGACATTCAATTTTTCTATAGAAAAACTCATATACCGTCAAGGGCAAACATGGCGGCGCGGCGTTACCGGCATTTCCTGTTGTCATTGTGCGTTCGAGCCGTTATGATCACGAAGAAACGAGAATGCCATGAATACCACGCCACTTTCTCATAATCACCTGAAAATATTAAAAAAACTGCGCCTGAAAAAATACCGGGATCGGGCAGGTCTTTTCATCGCCGAGGGCGTTAATGCCCTTGAGGAAGCCCTGCTGGGCAACCGGTACCCGGTTCGCGAAATTATTGTTTCGCATGACTTTCTCGAAAGCGGGGAAGGCGCTGAATTTTCTCGCAAAATATCAAATGATATCACAGTTTATTCCTGCTCCCGCCGAACCGTGGAGGAACTTTCCACGGAGGAAGCGCCCCGGGGTGTTCTCCTCGTCTGCGGGGCGAAAACCCGTTCTCTCAACGACCTCGAGAAAACACCGCCGGACAGACTGCTCTACCTGGAAGGCGTCGCAGACCCGGGCAACCTCGGAACCATTCTGCGCACGGCTCTCTGGTTCGGAATGCGTCACCTGCTGCTGGGGCCGTCCTGCGCCGATCCCTTCAATCCGAAGACTGTTCGGGCGACGGCGGGCGCTCTGTTCGGCGTTTCACTCTACCGCCCGGTACCGGCGGAGACCCTTGCGTCGTTCGCCCGCAACGCGGGGTACAAACTGGCCGCGACGACACCCCGTGGAGATCTGCCCGTCGCCGAGTGGAGGCAGGAGGAACGATACATCCTGTTGCTGGGGGGAGAAGCCCGGGGACTATCGAATGAACTTCTGGAGGCGGCCGATGCGATGCTTTCCATACCCGGCTGCGGTGCAGCGGAATCTCTCAACGTCGCAGCGGCCGCGGCCATTCTGCTCTACGAACTCGGCGGGAACCAAAGAAAGTGAACCTGTCGCCGGCGAGACCGAAGCGGCTACACTTTCGGCGTGTCCACCCGGAATCTGGCAGGGAAGGAAACTTCCGACAGGATCATTCCGACTAAAATAAGCGTTGCGCCGACAAGACCCCCTGAACCGAGTCGCTCGCCCAGGGCGTAGGCGGCGTACAGGGCCCCGAAGACCGGCTCCATGCAGAAAATGAGCGCCGTGTGCGTGGGCGTGGTGAAGCGCTGCATGGACGTCTGAACGAAAAAGGCGAACACCGTGGCGAAAAGGACACAGATCACAAGCGCATTCAGAATTTCGGGATGCCACGTCAGAATACCGCTTCCATCGCCGGCGAGTACCGCGCCGCCCGTGCTCAATACCGCCACGACGCCAAGCTGAACCGCAGTGAGCCAGTACACGTCGCTCAGCCGCGCGTAACGTCCGGTGAATACAACATGCAGGGCGATAAATACGGCACAGGTCAGTGCCAGCAGGTCCCCCACATTGACGATCCACCTCCCGCCGGTACACAGAAAAAAGAGACCGACCGATGCCATGACTACGCCGGCAATCATGAAGCCCGTCAGGCGCTGCTTCAGGAATACGCCACTGATAATAGAGACGAACAGAACATTCAGGCCCGTGAGAAACGCCGTATTGGACGCCGTGGTCCAGGCCAGGGCCGCCGTTTGAAACGCGAAGGCTCCGAAAAGCAGCGCGCCCAGCGTCAGCCCCTTCAACACGACGTCTCCTGAAATGGGGCGGCGTGCGACGACGCAGATGCCGGCCATGATGATAAACGCCAGGATAAACCGCTGGGAAAGAAAAAGGAATACGCCTACCGCCTCGACGGCCTCCTTGACAAGCACGAAAGTAAAACCCCAGAAGACGGTAACCGCAAGCAACAGTCCGTCGGCACCCAGCTTTTTCAGCATTGAATAAGAGCAACTCCGAAAAATATTATTTCAGCGGCATTCGCGTCCCGGCTTTATATCTCCTATTTTAAGGGGAAACACAAATGGTTTATTTGTCTTGACAAGACGATACCTCAATAGTAACAACAGCTTGTATTTTTGCAGGCAAGCACATACTACGTTCCCTCAAGAAGGAGGAATCCATGAACATCTTCCGCGTTATTTTTTCCCTGTTTGTCGCATTTTTATTGATGGCCGCTCCCCAGGGCGCCGTGACAGCAACGGCCGACGATACGTCCCGTTCAATCACGGTCGCCACCGACGCCACCTGGCCGCCCATGGAGATGGTTGACGAAAACAAAAACATCGTCGGCTTCGACATTGACTTTTTCACGGCCGTCGCCGAGGAGGCCGGGTTGGACGTGCAATTCAAGAACACGGCCTGGGACGGTATTTTCGCGGGAATCGCCGCCGGCAAGTACGACGCCATCATTTCATCGGTGACCATCACCGAGGAACGCCAGAAAACGATGGACCTTTCGCTGCCTTACATTAACGCGGGGCAGGTACTTATCGTTCCCCGCGAGGTTGACGACGTGACGGTCCTCGCCGATCTGAAAGGCAAGCGTGTGGGCGCGCAGATCGGGACCACGGGCGCTTTCGAGGTGACGAAAACGGATGGCGTAGAGCTGAGATCCTACGACGAAATCGGTCTCGCCTTTGAGGATATGGCGGCGGGCCGGATTCACGCCGTGGTGTGCGACACCCCGGTGGCGGCCAACTACGCCCTGCAGCGTGATGAGTACAAGGATAAATTCAAAATCGTGGGTGAACCCTTCACCGACGAATACTACGGCATCGTAGTACGAAAGGGCAACCAGGCGCTTGTCGATCTCATCAACAAGGGCATAAAGGCGGTGCAGGAAAAGGGCATTGACAAAGAACTGGAAGACAAGTGGCTCAGGTAACCGACAGCAAGTCTCCCAAGACGGTTATCGCCGTCACTGACGGCAGTGCCATTCCCACCAGGCGGGATCTGGGCCTGTTCACGGCGTGGAGGGTCTCTTTCGTGGGGGCCCTCCTGATCGTGATCGCGCTGGTCGGTTTCAAGCCCGATCCCTACTGGGAGATCCTCAAATTTCTTCCCGACGGTATTGTGGTCACCTTCCAGGTGACCGTCATGTCCATTCTGCTCGCCCTCGTCATCGGTCTTTTTACCGGGCTGGGCCGTCTGTCAAATAATAAAATAATCAACGGCATCGCCTCCGTCTACGTGGAAGTGGTGAGGGGCATTCCCCTGCTGGTACAGTTGTTTTATATCTACTTCGCTCTGGGACGCATCGTCAATGTGCCGCCTTTAACGAGCGCCGTCGTGGCCATGGCCGTCTGCTACGGCGCCTACATGGGGGAAATATTCCGGGCCGGCATCGAGTCCATTCACAAGGGACAGCGGGAAGCCGCGCGATCTCTGGGCATGACGTCAGTGCAGACCATGCGCTACGTGATCCTTCCCCAGGCGTTCAAAACTATTTTACCGCCCATCGGAAACGAATTCGTGGCGCTCCTGAAGGATTCATCGCTTGTTTCCATTCTTGCCGTCTCCGACCTTCTCAGGAGGGGTCGTGAATTTGCCGCCCAGTCTTTCACGTATTTCGAAACGTACACCATGGTGGCATTAATGTACCTGATCATCACCCTTTTCCTTTCAAAACTTATCAGCATCATGGAGGAACGCATTGGTGTCGAAAAATAACGTGATGATCCGGGTGCAAAACGTGGTGAAACATTTCGGCGCTTTAAAAGCGCTCGACAACGTTTCACTCGATGTGTACGACGGTGAAAAACTGGTTATCATCGGCCCCAGCGGCTCGGGTAAAAGCACTTTGCTGCGGGCGCTCAACCGGCTTGAAACTGTCGATTCGGGCCGGATCTTCGTCGACGGCGCGCAGATCAACGATCAGCAAACGGACATCAACAAAGTGCGGGAAGAAATCGGCATGGTCTTCCAGTCTTTCAATCTTTTCCCTCACAAAACAGTCCTGGAGAACGTCAACCTGGCCCAGATGGTGGTCCGGAAACGGTCGCGCCGGGAGGCGACGGAAATATCCCGGGCGCTGCTCAAGAAGGTGTTTATCTCGGAAAAGGAAGACCAGTATCCATCGAAATTGTCCGGCGGGCAGCAACAGCGCGTCGCTATCGCGCGTGCACTGGCCATGAAACCGAAGGTCATGCTCTTTGATGAACCCACGTCCGCCCTGGACCCCGAAACCATCGGCGAAGTCCTGGACGTCATGAAGAACCTCGCGCTGGACGGCATGACCATGATCGTCGTCACGCACGAGATGGGCTTTGCCCGCGAGGTGGCCGACCGGGTTATTTTCATGGACTGCGGTGCCATCCTCGAGGAAGGCCCGCCGGAACACTTTTTTACCAATCCCTCGCAGGAACGGACCAGGTTGTTCCTGAACCAGATCCTCTAGTTTCCCGTCGTGCAGACGGCCGACAATCCCGCCGTGCGCCGCTAATAATAATACCAGATGGTCCGGTACAGATCGATGTCCTCGCCGGTTGCCTTCAGGCGCTCCAGGTAATCGTAAATGGAAACGTCCACGTGCACATACGTATCGACGAGCTTGATATTCTTTTCCCAGGGATGAAATTCATAGACCCGCCGTCCGTTGGGCAGGATCGATATCAGGTCGCGGTGCTGGGCCGCGCGAAGGTAATTTTTGCCGAGGCGGGGAACGTTGAAAACCACTTCGTCGGTGCGAACCGTCCCCGGAAACAGCCGGGCTCCCTCAGCCTGTTCCTGCAGGAGCCGCGCCAGCGGTACTCGAAAATCGTTTGTCTCTTCCTTTCCTTTTGTGTTGAAGGTGTAATAGGGAGTGACCCCTATCAGCCGCAACTTGTTCCGCAGATACGAGGCTTCGTATTTCCTGGAATTGAAAAAGGTGTAGACGAGCTGATTGTATACGCTGATACCGGCGTGCCTGAATTTCTGCACCGCCTCCATCATCTGCGGCGTGATCTCGTAGGCATGTTCACAGTGCGTGACGATGACGACTTCCCGCCGCCCCGGCTGATGA
>DSBH01000239.1 GCA_011056825.1 Deltaproteobacteria bacterium
CTTGAAATTCGCCTGGTCGAGCGGAATCGTCAGTCCCCGGAACTCCGGCCTGCGACAGAAGGCGGGCGGCTGGTACCCGCTGTAAAACACGACCCACTGAAAAAAAAGGGACAGGGCTCTCGGTGAAAAAATGTTGCAGAGACCCGTCGCGACCAGTGCCGGCAACTGGAACAGGCCGGTGTCGAAGCGGAGCAGGTGCCGCGCGCGGGCGACCGTAAAAGCCAGCCGGTACTTTCTGTTTGCCAGCGCAAAGGGAACGGCGTCGTCCTCGATGTACTCGTCGATCACGTCCGCAAGTGCCTGCTGAATTGTCGCCGGTGTATCCCGCCTGGTAAAGGAAAGACCGCTGTAGGAATCGACCAGGCGCCGGTAGGCGTGTTCCGGCTCCGGCTGTGCCCAGGCGGCGAAACGCAGGGCTCCCGCCGACGCGCCTGCCAGGGTTACCGGGTATTTCTTTCCCAGCACGTCCGCCCTCATGAGAGCCATATCGAACCCCGCCGCCAGGAACCACCGGGGTCCGACGGCAGGCCCCACAACTGCCGAGATATCGTCAAATGTTAACATGCCGTCACGGATCTTCTCGTAAATGTTTCCGCCGGCGCTTATTTCAATAGCCTGTTCCATGGTCCCCCAATCCTGCCGTTTCTTGACAGGTCACCTCATATACTATAGATTACGTCGTCTCAACAAAAAAACAGGCGGCTGCCCGCCGCGGCTGTTCTCCATTCCGCGGTCTTCGGCGCGGCAAGGAGTATCCCATGACACATATATCAGAACCCATCATGAACCTGGCGCGCGAAGCGAAAAAGGCGGCAAGAACGCTGTCCGCCCTTTCATCGGAAACAAAGAACCGCGCCCTGCTCCGCATGGCGGACCGGCTCGAGGAAGAAGCGGCGGGACTGATCGAGGAAAACAGAAAAGACCTGGAAGGCGCGGAACACAAAGGGCTTTCGGCCGCCATGACGGATCGCCTGCGGCTGACGGATGCCGTCATCGCCGACATGGCGCGCGGCCTGCGGGAAGTGGCCGCCCTTCCCGACCCTGTCGGGGCCGTAACCGGCATGTGGAAACGTCCCAACGGACTCCTGGTCGGCAGGATGCGCATTCCTCTCGGCGTGATCGGCATCATATACGAATCCCGGCCCAACGTCACCGCCGACGCGGCCGCGCTCTGTCTCAAGTCGGGAAACAGCGTCATTCTGCGAGGAGGTTCCGAAGCGATTCATTCGAACCTCGCCATAACCGCCGTTCTGCGTGAAGTTCTGCAGGCGGAAGGAATCCCGGGCGGCGCCATTCAGACTGTCGCCACGACGGACCGGTCGGCCGTGGAAGAACTGCTTACGCTGGAAGATTACATCGACCTGATTATTCCCCGGGGCGGCGAGGAACTGATCCGGACGGTCGTCCGTCTCTCCCGCATACCGGTCATCAAACATTACAAGGGCGTGTGCCACGTCTTTGTCGACGCGGACGCCGACATGGAACGGGCCGTCGATATTTGCGTCAACGCGAAGGCCCAGCGGCCCGGCGTCTGCAACGCCATGGAAACGCTGCTCGTCCACCGCGACATCGCCGGTGAGTTTCTGCCCCGGGTGGCGGAGCGGCTCCGCGAAGCCGGCGTTGTCCTCAGGGGGTGCGAGGAAACCAGGGCCGTGCTGCCGGACATCGACGAAGCAACCGAGGAAGACTGGAGCACCGAGTACCTTGACCTGATTCTCTCGATACGCGTGGTAGACGACATCGATCAGGCCATGGATCATATCGCCGCTTACGGATCACTGCACACGGAAGCCATCGTTACCAACGATTACCATAACGCTCAACGCTTTATCAGCGAGGTCAATTCTTCAACGGTCCTTGCCAATGCGTCGACGCGCTTCAGCGACGGCTTTCAGCTCGGCCTCGGCGCCGAGATCGGCATCAGCACGACGAAACTGCATGCCTTCGGGCCCATGGGTCTCGAAGAATTGACGACGACAAAATTCATCATTTACGGCGACGGTCAGTTACGATCATGAAACGAGGACTCTTCGGAGGCAGTTTCGATCCCGTTCACCTGGGCCATTTGCGCTGCGCCGAAGAGATCCGCGAACTGTTCGGCCTCGACCAGATACTATTTATTCCCGCCGCCCGTCAGCCGTTGAAGACGGAGCAGCAACCGGTGGGGTTTCATCACCGCGCCGTCATGGCGCGACTGGCCGTCGAAGGGAATCCGGCCTTTGTCGTCTCGGAGCGGGAAAACCGCCGTGACGGTCCCTCCTATTCGATCGACACGGTAAACGAGTTCCTGCGGGAACAATCCCCCGGCGACCGGCTTTACTTTATCATGGGACGGGACGCGTTCATGGACATTACCCGGTGGAAAGACTGGCGTAACCTGATGAGCCGGTGTGACATCGTCGTCATGACGCGACCCGGCACCGGAGCGGCCGATGCAGGCGACAGTCCGCCCCCGGAAATCGCGTCGGAATACAGCTACGACGACGAGGAACAGTGTTTCCGGGGAGAACGGGGCGGAAATCTTTATTTCAGGCGTCTCACGCTGCTCGATATATCCGCGACGGATATTCGAAACCGGCTGGCGGTCGGCCGATCGATACGCTACCTGGTACCTGAAACCGTCGCTGCTTACATAAAAGCAAACGGCCTTTACACCGCGTCGCGCCGCCGCTGAACAGCGCCCGCATCATCCCGGCGCAACTCCTGAAATTCCCTATTGATCGAACCCGCCGATATGTCTGCCCCGTTCCGGTGTCTGCCTGTGCAGTACGTCATGAAGAAATCGTCCCGTCAGCGATGCCTCGCAGGCCGCGATTTCTTCCGGCGTGCCGGCGGCGACGATATACCCACCTTCATCGCCTCCTTCGGGACCCATGTCGATCACGTAATCGGCGCACTTGATGACATCCAGGTTGTGCTCTATCACCACCACCGTGTTGCCCCGGTCAACCAGGCGCTTCAGCACATGCAACAGTTTTTCTATATCGGCGAAGTGCAGCCCGATGGTCGGTTCATCAAGCACATACAGGACGCTTCCCGTATCCCGCTTCGCCAGTTCCCGGGACATTTTGATACGCTGGGCCTCGCCCCCCGACAGCGTCGTGGCGGACTGGCCGAGCCTGATATAACCGAGTCCCACGTCGGCGAGCAGCTTGAGTTTCGACTTGATGCCGGGAATGCCGTCGAAGAAGACCAGCGCCTGGTCGACGGTCATGTCAAGCACGTCGGCGATATTTTTACCTTTGTAACGTACCTCGAGGGTATCGCTGTTAAACCGCTTCCCCCTGCAGACGTCGCAGGTTATATACACGTCCGGCAGGAAATGCATTTCGATTCTCGTGAGCCCGTCGCCCCGACAGGCCTCGCATCGCCCGCCTTTCACATTGAAGCTGAAACGGCCCGGCCTGTATCCCCGTGCTTTCGCTTCCGGCAGGCGGCTGAACAGGTCGCGGATCAGCGTGAAAACACCGGTATAGGTGGCGGGATTGGACCGGGGCGTCCTGCCGATGGGCTGCTGATCCATCATGATCGCCCGCTCGATTCCTCCGGCGTCCACAAGATGCCTGACCCTGCCCGTGCGTTCCCATTCGCGGTTCAGGCGGTTGCGAAGCACCTTGTAGAGCGTCTCGATAATCATGGTGCTCTTGCCGGATCCCGAAACGCCGGTGATGCAGGTAAAAAGGCCGGTGGGGATTTTTATGTCGATATTCTTCAGGTTGTTTTCCGTGGCGCCTTCAATATGAATAAACCGTTTCGGAAGCGGCCGCCGCCGTTCAGGGCCGGGAATAGCGAGTCTGCCAGAAAGATACTGTCCCGTGAGCGACGACTCCGACCGGCGGGCCTCCTCGGGCGAACCGTGAAAGATCACGCGCCCCCCGTCGAGACCCGCGCCCGGCCCCATGTCGATGATGTGGTCTGAAGCATTCATGACGGCCGCGTCATGCTCGACCACGATGACCGTATTGCCCATGTCGCGGAGCCGGTCGAGCGTGGCCGTGAGACGGAGATTGTCCCGGTGGTGCAACCCGATGGTGGGTTCATCAAGAACGTACAGGACGCCCACGAGGCCCGACCCGATCTGCGTGGCGAGCCTGATGCGCTGCCACTCGCCGCCGGACAGGCTCCCGGAAGACCGGGCCAGGTTCAGGTAGTCCATCCCCACATCCAGCAGAAAGTTCAGGCGGGCCGTTATTTCTTTGAAAATGGGATCGGCGATCGCCTGCTGCTGCCCCGACAGTTTCATCGCGTTGAAAAAATCCCGGCACGTGCGGATGGGAAGACGGCACACCTGGTCTATGTTCATGCCGCCGACCAGGACGGACAGGCTTTCTTTGCGAAGCCGGGCGCCGCCGCAGGCGGGGCACTCGGTTATGTTCATATAACGGGCAAGGTCGGCCCGGACATCGTTCGACTCCGCCTCTCGGTATCGCCTGTCCAGAGCGGGAATAACACCCTCGAAAGGCCTGAGATAGAAATGCCGCCGCCCGCGGCGATTATAATGAAATTCAATTTTTTCATCCACCGAACCGTAGAGAATGACCCGGCGCACTGTCTCGGAAAGATTTTCAAAGGGTCTGTTCAGATCGAAATGATAGTGGTCCGCGAGGGTTTCCAGCATCTGGTGAAAATACAGAGAATGCCGGTTCCGCCAGGGTGCCACGGCTCCCTGCCGGATGGAAAGACCGGGATCGGGAACGACCAGGTCGACGTCGAAAAAATTTTTTGTCCCCAGCCCGTCGCACTCGGGACAAGCCCCGTAAGGACTGTTGAACGAAAATATTCGAGGGGCTATTTCAGGAATACTGATGCCGCAGACGTCGCACGCGTAGTGCTCACTGAAAACAAGATCATCATCACTCCCGCGCCCCTGGAACGCTATCCTGATGATGCCGCCGGACAGGGCGAGTCCCGTTTCCAGGGAATCTCTCAACCTTGTTCTGATGCCTTCACGCGCAACGAGGCGGTCGACCACCACTTCAATGTCATGATGGCGGTTTTTTTCAAGTTCGATATCTTCAGACAGGTCGCGTACCTCGCCGTCGACCCGGACGCGTGCGAACCCGTCTTTTCTCAAGCGTTCAAAATCTTTTCGAAACTCTCCCTTCTTTCCCCTGACGACGGGGGCGAGAACCTGGATGCGGGTTCCCTCCGGCAGGGTGGTGATCTGTTCGATCATGGCGTCCACCGTCTGGGAACGGATCTCCCTGCCGCAGCGGGGGCAGTGCGGAATCCCCACCCGTGCGAAAAGAAGACGAAGGTAATCATAGATTTCCGTGACGGTTCCCACGGTGGACCTGGGATTGTGACTCGCCGAACGCTGTTCGATGGCGATGGCGGGGGACAGGCCCTCGATGGATTCCACGTCTGGCTTGTCCATCTGGCCGATAAACTGGCGGGCGTAGGTCGAAAGCGATTCCACGTAGCGCCGCTGTCCTTCGGCGTAAATGGTGTCGAAGGCCAGTGACGATTTACCGGAACCGCTTACTCCCGTAATGACGACCAGGCGGTTCCGGGGAATATCGACGTCAATGTTCTTCAGATTGTGCTGGCATGCGCCGCGGACCTTTATGGAGTTCATTATGAGGCGTGTGTACCTGTAGCTGTGTGTTTATCGTGACGCGGCGGCGGATTGATCATTCCCTCTAGAGCCTGATTTCGACGTAGGCTTTCGCCCTCAGATCCTCGAGCCAGCTTTGAAAACGTTGTTCCATTCGTTCGCCGGCGATTTCGTTGATTATTTCCTGCCGCACTTCCTCGAGCGGTTTCAGCCCGGCGCCCCGCCGATCGATGACCCGTATGATATGGAATCCCGCGGGAGATTCGATAATGTCGCTTATCGCTCCTTTTTCAAGAGAAAAGGCGACTTCCTCCACGTCGGGCAGAATCATGCCCTTTTCAATAAAACCCAGGTCTCCTCCCGCCTGCGCCTCGGGACCGTCGGAATATTGCGCTACCATGGCGTCGAAACTTTCGCCCGACGCGAGCATGGCCCGTATTTTTTCGGCCCGTGCCCTGACGGATTGCCGGGTTTCGTCGTCCGCGTCTTTCGGAACGGCTGCCAGCAACTGCTGAATGCGAACCGCCTGTTTCCCTTCGTATCGTTCCCGGTGTTCACGGTAATAGTTGCCGATATCTTCATCGCTGACCGAGACCCGGGCCCTGATTTCACGTCCGACAAGTATTGACTTCAATATTTCCCGGCGGATCGTTTCCCGGTGCTCCTCGACGGTGGTCCCTTCCTCGGCGAGACCTTCCAACAGTTCTTTCCGTGTCATGTTCCGGTCTCTGAGCATATCATCGATATAGGCGTCGATGTCTTCCTCCTCCACCACTATGTTGAGCCGCTCCGCTTCCTGCTTCATAATCAGGTTGTTGATCATTCGGTCCAGCACGAAACGCTTCCCCTCGTTTAGCATGCGGGAATCATCCCTGGTCCGTGGATCGGACTTGATGCGCTCGAGAATGGGGATGAAGGACTTGTTCAGTTCCGAAAGCGTGATGACATCGTCATTCACCACGGCTACCACCCGGTCGGTGTGAGCCGACGCCGAAAATGCGAAGGCCTGGAACAGTATGAGCAGCATGACTATACTGACGGTAATGCTTGATTTCATTATTTTCTCCGGTTCAGTGAATATTGTTTGAAACCTAACAGATGCACTTTTTTTATTCAATATAAAATACCCTGTCGCCGTTCTTCCCTCCGCCGCCGACCTCAGGCGGCCGTCCCGTCGCCTGCAAGCATGTCGATCAATCGATTCGACTCTTCCAGGCGTTCTTCATGGTCGAGGCCCGGCATGATGAGAGACAGGCGGGAATCCGCCGAAAATTGCGCAATATCGCGCTGTTTCTCCGCGACGGCGACGATTTTCTCGGGCGGAATAGTGGTCTCGCGCGTGAAGGCGAGCGACAGCCGCCTGCCGTCGTACACCAGCTCCCGCACCCTGATGTCCCTGAGCCTGATTCTGATCCCGATGATCCTGAACAGGTTGTCCACGGCCGTCGGGATCGGGCCGTAACGGTCCGCCAGCTCATTTCGAAGATCCACAAGATCTTCCTCAGACGCCGCCAGAGACGCCTTTTTATAAATAACCAGTCGGTTCTGCGTGTCCTCCACGTATTCGTCCGGTATGTAGGCGGGGATACCCAGGTGGATTTCAGGCTGCACCTGGATCTGGGCGGCTTCCCGTCCCTGCAGTTCTCCGACCGCCTTTTCCATGAGTTCCATGTAAAGTTCGTATCCCACCGCGGAGGCATGGCCGGACTGGGAAACGCCCAGCATGTTGCCGGCGCCCCGGATTTCGAGGTCATAGGTTGAAACCTTGAATCCCGAACCGGGGTTAGACAGCTCCTGGGCCACGCGCAGCCGTTTTTTCGCATCTTTCGTTAAAACAGCGCCCGGGGGAGTGAGAAGCCAGGCCGTCGCGGATTCGGCGGCCCGCCCGACGCGTCCTCGAAGCTGGTACAGCTGAGACAGGCCGAACCGGTCGGCGCGGTTGATGATGATTGTGTTCACCGCGGGTACGTCAACGCCGGACCCGACGATAGTGGTGCATACCAGAACGTCGATCTCCCGCTTGAGAAACCGCACCATCACCTCTTCCAGTTCCCTGGTTTTCATGCGGCCGTGGGCAACGGCGATCCGCGCGCCGGGAACAATTCTTCGAACTATTCGCCCCATGCCCTCGATCGACTGCACGCGGTCGTGAATGAAAAACACCTGCCCTCCGCGATTCAGTTCGTCGGTGACGGCATCGCGGATCAGCTCCTCGTCGAATTCGGCCACGTACACCTTCACCGCCTGCCGTTCCCGCGGCGCCGTGTCTATGACCGAAAGATCGCGCAACCCCACGAGAGACAATTGCAGCGTTCGTGGAATGGGCGTCGCCGTCAGGGTAAGCACGTCCACGAGCGTCCTTAATTTTTTTAATTTTTCCTTGTGGGCGACGCCGAATCGCTGTTCCTCGTCGATGACGACGAGTCCCAGGTTTCGAAACGTCACGTCCTTCTGCAGCAACCGGTGCGTGCCGATAACGATGTCCACGAGTCCCCGGTTCACGTCTTCCACAATGACTCGCTGTTCCTTCGCCGTCCTGAATCTGTTGAGGACTTCCACGCGAACCGGCCAGGACGCGAAACGGGCCGAGAAAACCCGGTAATGCTGTTCGGCCAGGATCGTGGTCGGAACCAGGACGGCCACCTGTGTTCCGTCCATGGCCGCCCTGAAGGCGGCCCGCAACGCCACTTCCGTCTTGCCGAACCCGGCGTCGCCGCAGACGAGCCTGTCCATGGGCCGGCGATCAGTCATGTCGCTGTTGACCTCGTCAATGGCGCGGGCCTGGTC
>DSBH01000164.1 GCA_011056825.1 Deltaproteobacteria bacterium
CCGCCGAAGCCGCCGAAGCCGCCGCCCATACCGCCGCCGCCGCCTCTGCCGCTCGTCAAAACCAGCAACAGAATCCAGGGCAGCATCCGACGGCCCTGCCTCGTTCCGAGAAGCACCGTCGCGGCGATAAGCAGAAAAACCAGCCCCGGCCAGTTGACGTTACCGTTTTCGGGAGCGGACCTGGTCCGGGTGGAAGAGGATAACCCCGTCAGTTCCACGCCCGCGTCATGCGCCACGTAGGCGCCGCAGGCATACACGGCGTTATACAACGCCCTGCCGACTTCACCCGACTGGAGATAAGGAACCACGTAATCGTCCAGGATTTCACCGACAAGACCGTCCGGCAGAATACCTTCCACGCCGTACCCGGTTTCGATGCGTACCCGGCGCTCTTCCATGGCCAGGAAAATCAGCAAACCCCGGTCCTCCCCCTTTGTACCGATTCCCCAGGCGGTGTAGAGTCCGTTGACGTACCGGTTGATGTCCTCGTTTTCCCCGATGGCCTGCATGGTGACGACCACGATCGACGTACCCGTTTTCTCGAGGACTTCCCGCGACAGGGCCTCTATTTTCGCCGCGTGATCCCGGTCGACGACGCCGGCGAAATCATTCAGCGCCGTACCCCGGTGTGACGGGTAATCGGCAAAGACCGGAGAACACAACGCCGCGAGCAGGAGCAGCACCGCCACGGCCGTCAACAACGCGGGGACACTCACACGACGTCGGGACTCACCTTTTTTATTGTGAACGCATAATCTTCGATGTTGCATACGGGTGTACTGTCCCTTCTCTGAAAACACAGTAGTTCATCGCCTCTGGCACATAAAATGTCAAGCCCTGTAACACAAAACGTCCTCCTGTCAGTGATATTCCCCTTCTGCCGTTACAACTTGCATAACAATACAAAATCACATTTTTGTCATTCCGGTGAAAACCGGAATCCAGCATTATCAGATGAACGTTTATTGTCCGGTTCCTTCTTGCCCGATCTATCCTTCGACAGAGGTTTCTCCTGAGCTCCGTCGAAGGGCTCTACCCCTGCGGGGCACACGAGGATGACCGGGTTAAATCAAGGGCTCAGGACAGGCCCCGTCGAAGGCCGGGCGTCTGCACCATCTCTTTTATATCATTCGACTTTTCATACTGTAAGACCTTTGAAGAACCTTACGAAATCAGTAATGTCGTCATACCGGCGAATACACTTGCGGGCACAGGGGCCGGTATCTCGATTCAAAGACCTCACTGCAACGTTCCATTCTGATGACCCGATATCTTGCTCTGAAGACAATCAATCGCGGATTGTGGGTGGCGTTATCACTTTACTTTAACGAAACCCTCTGGTATTTGCTCGCGGATGCAAACACCTCTTCGAGTGAATGACTTTCTGCTCGTTGTCGTGGTCCTTTCCTCCATGGCCGCGGCCATCATCTTCCCCGACTTCGGATCGAAGTTCCGGGCATTCCCTTTTTACTGCCTGATGGTTAATTTTTTTCTGAGTTACCTGTCGATCGATCTGGCGTCAGTCTGGAAGTCCTTCGCGGGAAACAGCACGCGCATACTGGCCTTCACCGCGACGAAGCTCATCATCCTTCCCGTTGTCATGTATTATATATTTTCTTTCATAGCCCCGGACTACGCGCTTTCCGCGCTGCTTTTGACAGGCGTTTCCGTGGGCGTCGTTTCACCCATGATATCAAACATGGTACGAGGGAACAGCTCGCTTGTCCTGGTGGTCGTTGTAATAACATCCGTACTCGCACCCTTTACCCTGCCCGCCGTCGTCAAGCTGGCCGCCTCGAAAGACATGGCAATCTCGTTCCTGGCCATGCTGAAAATGCTGGCGACAGTCATCTTCATTCCCATTATCGTCGTGGAAATCATCCGGTACGCCGCGCCCCGGCTTGTCGGCCCGATCATGAAAATCCAGTTTCCCGTATTTCTGGCAATGTTCGCGGTTATCAACCTCGGAGTATTCTTTCGCTACGCGGCTTTTTTCAGGCAGGAACCTTCGGTGATCGTGATGGCCTTTATCGTGGTGTTCGTCCTGGCCGCGATCTACTGCCTGGCGGGGATATTTTTCTTCAAAACGAGTTCTCTTGAAAATCAGCTGGCCGGTGCCATCATGATGACAAACATCAACAACGTGCTTGTGATCGTCTTTTCCTCTGAGTTTTTCGGCCCCATAGAACCGATGGTTGCCGCCATGTACATGATTCCCTTCTTCGTCATCGTGATTCCGCTCAGGTATTACCGCCACCGGAAAATCAGGAACGCCGGCTTATCCGGCCGACGGAAGTGAGTTATACTCGATAAGCCGCCTGAGCTCAGGCAATAACTCAGGGACATTTCCCCAGGCTGCGGTGATAGTTGGTTTCTTCGATCTTGAATTCGGACTTGGCGGTAATATGTTCGGCTTCGGCCTGCTGGCGGCGGGACTGGGCTTCGAGGTGGTCGGTGAGTTGTTCCATGCCGAGTTCATAAAAATCGCGGCTCATTTCCATGTTGGCTTCGGCTTCTTCCAGCGCCGCTTCCGTCATGGCGCATCTGCTGTGGGCCTCGGACATGGCGAAGAAGGCCTGCCGGATCTCGAGTTTCATCAGTTTTTTATATTTTTCCAGTTCGAGCTGGGCGATATGTGAGTCGAGTTTCGCCGACTGCGTCTTGTATTTCCCTTCGCCCCACTGCCAGAGCGGGATTTCTGCCGAGGCGAGCAGGTAATAACCGCGTCCCTCGAGAGAGGTCTGGTAGAGTTCGATGCCGCCCAGATAGTGGTAGCCGGCGGTGATACCGACACGGGGAAGAAAGTCGGACCGCACCAGACGCTCGTTCTCGCGCGTAAGGTCCACCTTGTCTTCCAGCATCCGGTAGTCCGGCCGGTCTATGACCGAAAGAACGGGGGCCTCGGGAAGTTCGTCGGCTGCCGGGATGGTGATTTCTTCGTCGGCGATCTTCAGGGATGTGCCGGGATCGAAACCCATGATTCGGCACAGTGACATGCGCAGAAGTTCCCGCCCGTTTTTCGCCCGTTCCAGGTCCAGCAGGGCTTCGTTGCGCCGCACCCGTACCTTGAGCAGTTCATTCCGGTGCACCAGTCCCGTTTCCACGGCATGATTCACCTTTGCTTCCAGGGCCTCCAGGAGTTCCACGTATTTCCGGGCGGACTGAAGTTTTTCGCCCACCGCCACGAAACGCCAGTAGGTCTGATCGGCCTCGACGATGACGTCCTGACGTTTGGCCTCGACGGCTTTCAGGCTGATGCGTTCCGCCACTTCCGACATCCGGTTGGCGGCGTTTATTTTTCCGCCCATGTAGAGCGGCTGTCGCGCCTCGACCTTTGTGTAATACGCCGTTTGTTTCATAATGTGGTGCCCGCTCACGTCGTTGATGGGCCGCCCGGTAAGAGGATTTATGGTGGCGGGTGAAATGATCCGGCCCAAGGGATCGAAGAGGGAAGATTCCACGTCCCACTCGAACCGGTTCCTGCTGTCGAGGTAGTGGCCCGAGGCGGTTACCTTGGGAAGGTAGTGGGTGCGTTGTTCCCTGGTTCGCAGGTGCGCCTGCTCACGGCGCGTTTTCTCAACCCGCAGGTCTTCGCTGTTCACAAGGGCCCGCTCGCGGCATCCCTCGAGCGTAATGAGGGTCCCGGCAGTGCTTTCCTGAAAGCAGGCAAGCATCAGCGCCAGTATGATGCAAAGTGTCAGTCCGTACTTCGAGAACTTTGCATAATTGCTTTTTCTGTCATTCCGAGCAAGCAAAGCACGACTCGGTTTCAATCTTCTATTATACTGGATTAAAACCCGACAAGGGAAAATCGAGAAAATACCTGTAGACACTGGATGCCGGATCAAGTCCTGCATTACGACATTGACGCAAAGAAAATTTTTCAAAGCTCCCACCTCATGTCATCTCCCGTTCCTGTTGCCCGTCGGCGGCTGCCCGCGGCGGTTCGTCGCCGAAAAAGATGAAGTAGAGAACCGGCGCGACGAAGAGTGTTATTATCGTTCCTACCATGAGACCGCCTATTATGGTGTAGGACACGCTGTTGAAGAATGGGTCCGTCAGGAGCGGCATCATGCCCAGTGCCGTGGTGGCCGATGCCATGAAGACGGGGCGCACCCTCGACAGGGAAGCCTCGATGACGGCTTTTCGACGGTCGTCCATTCGCTCGCGGTATCGATCGATCTCGTCTATCAGAACCACTCCGTTCTTGATCATCATGCCCATGAGTCCGATGGAACCCACGATGGTAAGGAATCCGAACTCGACGTTCAGCAGAAGCAGGGTCGGCACGATGCCGATGATGGAAAACAGTATGCTCAGGAAAATTATGATGAGTTTCCGGTAGCTGTCGAAGAGCATCAGCAGCACCACCACGCTGAGCAGGATCGTGACGGGTAGAAAGAGAAGGATATAGCGCAGGGCCTTCTGCTGGTCGCCCTTCTCGCCCCGCCACTGCCGGGAATATCCTTCGGGCAGATCCATCCCTCGTATGGCGGGACCGATCTCGCGCAGCACATCGGCCGCGGTGTATTCCGGAAGGGGATCGCACTGCGCCTTGATGGCACGCTGCCCGTCAACGCGTCGCACGATGGGGTTTTCCCAGTCCAGGTCCACGGAAGCCACCGAACTGAGCGGTGTCGGCTTCATCAGCTCCTTTTCTATCCGGTCGAGCGGCAGCTCCCGCTCCACGACGCCTTCCAGCGGAATTCCGAAAATATTAAGTCCCCACACGGGCACGTTTTCGAGATTGCCGATCCGCTCCCCCTCTTTCCCGGTTATCTTGACATACACGGGTAATTCCCGGTCATCTTCGAAATACCGAGCCACGGGCAGTCCCGTTGTAGCCGCCATCAACGACATGCCTATGTTGCTCCGCTCGATCCGGCCGCGCTTGCCGTCGAACACGTGGTAGTGTACCTGGAGGTAAGGGGCGCTCGGCTCCCAGTTGTCCCGTATGGTCGCCCGGTCCACCCGGGTCGCTCCAGCCATTATATTTTTAGCTCGTCCGGCCAGGTCACGTAACAACGAGCTGTCCGGCCCGTTGAACTCCACTTCCACGAGGTTCTGTGAAAAAATAATCTTGTAATTCACCAGCCGGGAATAGGCCTCCGGGTACCGATCCCTCACGCGGTCCTCTATAACCGGCGTCAGGTTCACCCGTGTTTCATAATCGTCGAACTCGATGATCAACTCGCCGTAGGACGGGTTGCGTTCCGCGATGAGTCGGGTCAGGTTATATCTTGTGGGCGTTTGTCCTACACTTCCTGTCACAGCGAGCACCCCCGGCTGTTCGAGCAACCATTCCGTTATCTCCCGCAGATCCGCCTCGGTCTTGTGAGGACTGGTCCCCGCCGGTGGCCGATATTCCATGTAAGCCTGCTTGTAAACGAATTCCGGAAAAAAGGACTGCTTGACGAACTGGAAAGAAAACAAGGAGAGGCCCAGAAGAAGGACGACGCCGGTCAGCACCGTTACCGGATGACGCAGGCACCACTCCATGGTCCTTCTGATCAACCGGAAGAAGCGGGTGTCGTACATGCTTTTCCCCCGCTGTTTTTCGGAAACGCCGAGCAGACGGTGGGCCATGAGGGGAATCTGCGTCATGGCCAGCACCCAGCTTAAAAGCAGTGATATGGCCAGCACGAGAAAGAGATCCCGCGTATAGGTTCCCGTATCGTCCGGCGAGAGAAAAGCGGGCAGAAAGGCGAAAATGGCGATGAGCGTCGCCCCGAGCAGCGGCATAGCCGTGACCGACGGCGTGACGAGCGCCGCCCTCCAGGGTTCCACGCCGTCCTTAAGGTCTCGCCAGATGCCTTCCACCACGACGATACCGTTGTCAACCAGCATACCCATCGCCAGCACGAAGGCGCCCAGCGACACGCGCTGAATGGTCCCGTCCAGCAGAAATAGTATGGGAAAAGTGCCGGTAATCGCTATGAACAGGCTCGTTCCGACCACGAGACCTGAGCGAAGCCCCATCAGGAGCATGATGAGAACAATGACTATGACCAGGGACGAAAGCAGGTTCAGCACAAAAGTATTGATGGCATCGCTTACCGCGTCTGACTGAAAATACACCTTCTCGAATTGAACGCCGTGGGGCAGTTCGGCGGTGAATTCTCTGACGCACCGAGCCACGCGCCCGCCTATGGTGATGATGTTTTCCCCCGATTCCATGGAAACGGAAATCCCCAGGGCCGGGTAGTTGTCCCGAAACATCTTCGGCGCCGGAGGATCCTCGTATGAGCGAACGACACGGGAGATATCTCCGAGTTTTACCTGTGATGACCCGGTGCCCTGTATCACGATGTCTTCTATTTCCCTGATCGATTTCAACTGGTGATCCACGGCGATACGCAGCGTCCTTGCCGGGGTTTCGTACGCGCCGGCGTAAACGCTGGTCGTCTGGTTGTTCACCGCGGCTATGATCTGTGCCGGGTGCACGCCCAGTGTCGACATCTTGTGCTCCTCGATATTTATATTGATCACCGCGTCCTGCTCGCCATTGACGTGGACCCGCCGGACCCCCTCGATCGCCAGCAGGCGCCGCTTTAATTCGTCGGCCCACCGGCTCATCTGTTCGTAGGAGTGGCCGTCCGAGACCATCGCGTAAAAGAGCCCGAACACGTCGCCGAAATCGTCGAAGACCAGGGGCTCCGACGCGCCGCTGGGGAGCCCGGATGTCGCGTCGGCAATGTTTTTGCGGAGGATGTCCCAGTATTGTTCAACCTCGTCGTCTGCGATGGTGTTCCGCAGGGTCACCATGATCTCGGACATATTGGGAACGGACCGGGAACGTATTTCATGGATGTCGCCCATCGCCTTGATGGCCGCCTCAATGTGGTCCGTCACCGTCTGCTCCACCTCATCCGTCGAAGCGCCGGGATAGGGCGTGATGACCAGGGCCGTCTTGATTTTGATCTCCGGATCCTCCAGTTTGCTCATCATGGCATATGAAGCGACGCCTCCCGCCACGAGAGCGACGAGAAGAAACCACACAAGCCGGCTGTGCCTGAAGGACATTTCGGTGATGCTCATGACAAACCTATCGAGTCGTTTTTACGGCCTGCCCGTCGGCCAGCCCGTGTATTCCCGCCGTGACGATCACGTCGCCAGGAGACAGGCCCTCCAGTATTTCAACAGTTCCGTCCGGATTAACCATGCCCGTTTCCACTGCCCGCTTCGTCACCCTGCCGTCCCGATAGAGCCAGACAAATCGGTTACCGTTGTCGGCGGCAACCGCCGCCACGGGAATGCAGACCGGCGCGTGATAATCCCGGCGGTACCGTATCCGCACGCGCACACTCATACCGGGCGCCAGGAGGCAGCCCTGTTCCGGTCGGTACCGGAGGCGGATTCGGTACAAGTTACCCGTGTCGGCCTTCGCCGTCATTCCGACCAGCTCGAGTGGATAAACCCGGTCTGGGCAGTGCGTGGAAGTGAAAGAGAAGGACTCGAAACGGTCACGAAGCAGGTAAAAGACAGGTGGAATATTCGTTTCCACGATCAGCGTCGACACGTCCACAAGCGAAACGACAAGCGTTCCCGCGTCGACCATCTCTTTTTCGCTCACGTAGAGAGCCTGGATGAACCCGTCGAAAGGCGCCATAAGACGAGTGTCCCGCAGGGCGTTTTCGGCGGACCGGAGCTTCGCCCTGATCTGCGTTTCACCCGCGATCGCCTTTTCGTATTCGCTTTCGGTGATATTGTCATGCGCGTAGAGTTCCCGGTAACGCTTGACCTCGGCGATTACCTTGTCGTGCTCGGCCTTGACGGCCTCGTATTGCAGCTGATAATCCCTGGGATCGAGTCGGGCCAGGAGTTCACCCTTCGGCACGGACCGTCCTTCTTCCACCGGAATTTCTTCCACCATGCCCGCCACGCGGAATGACAGCCTGACCAGGTCGCGCTCGCATATGACGCCGCTGAAACATTTCGAGTCCATGACCTCGTAAGGCTCAACTTCCGCCACGGTGACCGGCCGTATCGATTCGTCGGAACCCGGGGGTTCACCGGAACAACCGGCCGCGGCGATCACGGCCGCCGCCAGGCACGGCAGAAGAACTTCGCGCACTATTCCGGGAACACTCATTCTGAGAGCGTTGCACACCCTCACAAAACCACCGATCTTGTCATACCGTCGAAGGCTGGTATCCCGTCTTATCAGATACGTGCCGGATTCCCCCGGATCTAAGTCCGGGGCAGGCTTGTCAAGCCCGGAATGACGGGAGGGGACATTATGCAAGAAATTCGCCGCGAGGACCGCTTTTTTTGCGTGGTTCATTCCGCTTCCCCGTTCATTCCCCGTTTCATGACGGCGTTCATGATTATCG
>DSBH01000271.1 GCA_011056825.1 Deltaproteobacteria bacterium
CGGGAAAACTTCGCACGTTGAAAGATGACGCCGCCGACAAAGTGGCCCGTGGAATTACGACTCTCGAAGAAGCGGCGGCAAAAGTAATGAACGTTAATGAGCAACTGTAATCCGTCACCGGTAATTATTCAGGGATGGTTTGAGAATAACAACGACGCTTTCCGGTCGGTTATGCAGTGTTCGATACTATGGTGATCGGGAGAAAATATGCCCACCTATTCGTATAAAGCAATCAGCCAGAGTGGTTCGGCGGTGTCGGGAGTCATAGAAGCCGATTCCGTTAAAACCGCTGAACTTATGTTGAACAACCAGGGGTTTATTCCTTCAAAGGTTGAGGAAGCTCGACAAGGCGGATTAGGATATTTCTTTCAGAAGATTACCCTGCGCCTGACGCCGGTCAAGACGGAAGAAATAATTCTCATGACGAGACAGCTCCGGACCATGCTGGCTGCGGGGCTTTCAATGATGCAGATGCTCGATATTCTCGAGAACCAGGTTCAGAACGAACGACTGAAGAACATGATAGCCGCCATTTCCATGGACATCAAAACGGGCAGTTCCCTTACAGACGCGTTCCGCAAGCACGAGAATATTCTCACGCCGCTGTACGTGAACATGCTGCATGCGGGCGAAGCAAGCGGTACGTTGACGGAAGTACTGGAACGGCTTATTTATCTTCTGGAACACGAAAACAAGGTTAAATCCGATATAAAGGGCGCGCTCCAGTATCCCAAGATCGTGGTGGGGGCGTTGGGAATCGCCTTTTTCGTCCTTCTCACGTTTGTTATTCCCACCTTTGTGGGCATATTTGCATCCGCCGGGCTGGAACTTCCCCTCCCCACGAAAATAGCCCTGGGACTGTATCACCTGTTGAGCAATTACTGGTATGTTTTTATCATCGTCATCATAGCCGGTATAGTCGCGTACCGTCAGTACATGAAAACAACCGCGGGGCGGCTTGTCCGCGATTCCCTGTTACTGAGGGTTCCCGTCATCGGTCCCCTGATGCAGAAGGCCGCCATGAGCCGTTTCGCCAGTATCTTTTCGATATTGCAGGCGAGCGGTATATCGGTGCTTGTATCCCTGGATATACTCGTGGGAACCATCGGTAACGAGGCAATTGCCCGTGAGTTCCGTCGAATAAAATCATTGCTGGAAGAAGGACGGGGGTTGTCGAGTCCGCTCCGCTCTGCTAAATACTTCACGCCCATGGTGGTCGACATGGTAGCCGTGGGTGAAGAGACGGGCGCGCTTGATGAGATGCTGCACCAGGTGGCCGTTCATTATGACGACGAGGTTGAATTCGCGGTGAAACGGCTTTCCGCAGCGCTCGGTCCCATACTGATAGTCGGCCTCGCCGTCGTGGTGGGTTTCTTCGCTTTGTCCATATTCCTGCCCATGTGGGATCTGACGAAAGCTGTTCGGTAAGAAACCGTACGATACGGATTGACCCGCTCGTTTCACATAATCATCGACAGCTCCGACCGACCTGCAGGAGTGACCCGGCGCAACGGAAGGAACACCCTGTTTCATGATCCGAACCTTCGTTGAGCGGACAAAAAATTTTTTCGCGGGACAGAAGCCGCCGGAAAGGCGGTTTTCCGTTTATACAAGTCTCTTCATCCTGGTACCCTTTATTTTTGCCGGTATAGCCTTTCTGGGTTTCCTGGTTGCTTACCAGGGAAGAGGGTGGCCGACAACGGGGCACCTTTCATGGTGGTGGTGCGTTGCCATCGTACTTTTCGCCTGCCTGGCCGGTATCGCCATAACCATGTCCATTCTGGCGCCCGTACGCAGATTTGTCGATGCCGTCAAACAGTCACAGATTTTCCCCGCGTCGGACATGGAATCGACCGACAGGGCTCTTCGACGGGGCGATTTTCACCACTTTGATTCCATGTTCCAGGAAGTAACGAACCTTATCAGCAGAGTGGACGCCCGCGAACGTTTTCCCGACATCGTCGGCCAAAGCGCGGCGTTGCGCGGCGTTCTCAGCCGGATCATCAAAGTCGCTCCCACGGACACCACGGTGCTGATTCTTGGTGAAAGCGGCGTGGGCAAGGAACTGGTCGCCGAAGCGATTTACCGTGAAAGCGAAAGACGGAAGATGCCCTTTGTCGCGTTGAACTGTGTCGCGATTCCGGCGGGACTGCTTGAAAGCGAGCTGTTCGGCCACGAAAGGGGCGCTTTTACGGGCGCCCAGGGCCGCAAAATAGGCAAATTCGAACTCGCGGACAGGGGGACGCTTTTTCTCGACGAGATAGGCGACATGCCGCTGGAAACACAGGCCAAGCTGCTTCGTGTTCTTCAGGATCGCCGATTTCAACGGGTTGGCGGAAACAGCACCATCGATGTCGACGTTCGGTTTATCGCCGCGTCCAACAAGAACCTGGAACGAATGGTCGGCGAGGGGACGTTCCGGGAAGATCTTTATTACCGTCTGAACGTATTTACCATTTATATTCCTCCGCTTCGCGAACGGGTCGAGGATGTGCCCCTGCTGGCGCGTCACATGCTGAAGAATGCGCCTGGAACACCCGAACCGACGCCTGATGCGATGAGGGAACTGGTGACATGGCACTGGCCGGGAAATATAAGGGAGCTTAAAAACGTGATCGAGCGGGCCGCCGTCATGGCCGAAGACGGGGTCGTATCTTCCTTCGGCCTTCCTCGAAAAGACGCGCCCCCGGTCATGGATATCGCACAAAGCAACATGCCCCCCGATTTTCCCCGAGTGGAAGAAGAGAATGGATTCAATCTCGACCGGCACATAGCGGAACACGAAAAAGACATCATTGTCGCGGCGCTGAAAAAAACCGATGGCGTCCAGGCAGCGGCCGCACGCCTTCTCGGCATTAGCCAACGCAGTCTCTGGCATCGCGTCAAGAAATACGGGATAGATGCCGGGGCCTTCAAAAAGAAAACACCCTGAACGTCTGATTGTACGTGGTCCGGTTTCACACGGCAGGACCGTTCACCCGCCGGCTGTGCGGCAGTGCCTTTATGTGCGGCGGCCCGTTACATTGCAAGGCTTGTCCTGATTCGTTCAGCGATGGCACGGACACGGTTCATCACGGCGGCTTCGTCGATAGTGAGAAGTTGCCGATTCTCCATGACTATTTTTCCGTTGATGATTGATGTTATCACGTCGTCGCCGTGCACGGCATACGCCAGGTGCGAGTATTCGTTGTACAACGGCGTCAGGTGAGGCTTGTCCATATCGATTATGATGATATCCGCCTTTTTCCCTGTTTCGAGAGATCCTGTGATATGTTCCATACCAAGCGCCGTCGCGCCGTACCTCGTGGCCATGCGGGTCACCGTCGAAGCCGGCATAACCGTCGGGTCCAGCCGGCCCACTTTTTCAAGCTTCGCCGCCGTATCCATTTCCTGAAACATATCAAGATTATTGTTGCTGGCGGCGCCGTCGGTGCCAAGTCCCACGATGATGCCTCGTTCCAGCATGGCGGTGACGGGCGCGATGCCTGAAGCCAGTTTCATATTGCTTTCGGGATTATGAACCACCTTGCAGCCGTGATCGGCCATGATATCGATATCTTCTTCGTCCACGGCGACGCAGTGGAAGGCGAAGAAACGATCGTCCAGAATACCGAGTTCGCGAAGGAAAACAGTGGCGCGCATACCAAGTTTTTCTTCCAGGGATGTTTTTTCCTGCAGGTTTTCCAGAAGGTGAACGGCCATGGGAGCGCCGTACTCGTCGGCAAGGGTCTTGGCGTCTTTCAGGAGCGGCGCCGAACAGGTGTAGAGGGCGTGGGGTTCTACGGCGATGCTGATCAGTGAATGTCCGGTCCACTTGTCGAGGAGCATACGGGTATAGGCAAGTCCCTCCTCAGGCGTCTTCGCGTTGGGAGAGGGGAAGTCGAAGAGACCTTCGCCGGCAAGGCAGCGCATGCCGGCCTCCGACGCGGCGAGGGCTGTTTCATCCTCAAAAAGATACATGTCGCAGAAGGTGGTCGTTCCGGAACGAATCATTTCGGCACAGGCGAGGAGCGTTCCCCAGTAGGCAAGTTCGGGATCGACGTTTTTCGCTTCCGCCGGAAAAATATAATTGTTGAGCCAGTCCATGAGTTCCCTGTCGTCGGAAATTCCCCTGAAGCAGGTCATGGCGGCATGCGTATGAGCGTTGACCAGCCCCGGCATAACGATGCAATTCCGGGCGTCGATGATCTTGCCCGCTTGCCAGGCGCTGTTGATGTCTCTGGCGCCGCCCACGGCGACTATGGTATCACCTTTCATTACAACGGCGCCGTCGTGAATGATCTGCTCCGCTTCATCCATGAGAAGCAGCGTTCCTCCGGTGATGCATATATCAGCGTCGCGCATGTTATCTGTCGCCTCCCGTTGTCATGAAAAAACAATGGAAATTACCTACCACAGCGGCACAGGCGGTATCAAGGACAAAGAACGAACAGCGCCGTGCCGGGTCCACACTGAACCGAGTATCATCTTGACATGACCCGGGAGACATACTATAGCCGGGAGTCGTGCCTGGGTGGCGGAACTGGTAGACGCAAGGGACTTAAAATCCCTCGGTCCTTGTGACTGTGCGGGTTCGATTCCCGCCCCAGGTACCAGAAATAACAGGGGTTTCAGCAAAACACTGAGACCCTCTTTTTATGCCTAGATTTAGAATGTAAGCTTATTGTAAGCAATCGGCCGAATTTGTGTAAGCAGATGAGGCACAAAAAAAGGGGCAGGATTGCTCCCGCCCCATGACGCGAACCATATCAGTCGATTCACGCCTCTTCAGGCTCTTCTCCGAAAGCCTCCTGGTAATCCATTTCCTGCACTGGGAGCTCTTCGTACCAGCCCTTGGATTCGTCGCGATAGTGACAGGTTCAAGTGTATCAATTTCGCCCTGCCAGCGCGTCTCATGATACATGAAAAAACGCCCGTTTTTTGTTCTCATGAGGGTTGAGGTTCGCCCATGTCGATCATAATTGCTACCGTCCCAATAATGGTTAGTAGCAACCACGTCCGCCTTTTTCGTGTCGTACCTTTTACCGTCAATAATCCTTTCCATGTTTCACCAGTCCCATCAACGCTTGGTCGGACAATGACGGTATAAATTCAGCATTGCGCCCATTCTCATCATACTCGTCAGGACAGTTTATAGCAGGAAGCAGATTTTGGGGAACCGAGGCTCGTTACAACGATCCCGCCATAATTCTCTGGCAGCGTATGGGGCCTCCGAATGACCCCGGAACCTTCCAGCTTCTGGGTCATAAGACAATTGAGCCGGGGGACGGACTGACGACGGGAACGGGGCCGGACCTTCAACTCAATTCATAGTCTACCCTGATGGTCCGCCTGACAGAGGGGTATGAGCTTGAGTTTAACCAGGGAAGGGTTGATGACAGCGGAAGGTATATGAAGTTCGGTGACATGATCACCAGTGATAATGGCAGCAAAAAGGCCCGTATCATCGGGACGCCCATTACCACCACGAGCTGGGGGGTGAGTAATTCTTTTGATGGAACGGGAACAATGCTTCTCAGCAACGTGACCGGCGACGGTTTTTTCAGCAACGACAATATTTACCTGGCCGGTGGCGATGAGGTTCCCTATGCCCGTTCAGATTCGGACCAGGCCGCGAGCAAGACGAACTACATCATGGTCTATTTCAGCGACGATAAGGAGCCGGTAGCGGGAAATACCGTTCAAACCGACAATACACGCATCGGCAACGAACGGGAGTACGTAAACTGGCCGCCCGACGACTGGACCGACCGGGCGGGGGGCTTCCCACGGCAACACCGCCGGGGAATGACTATTTTACGTTGGTTCAATGGTTCCCAGGTCCTCAGATAGTGCCGTCGATCGCAGGAGAAAACTGGAGCACCGGAAACGGATGGTCCATCTCGAGCGATGAAATGAGAAAAGACTCCAATGGAACGAGGACGGCGCAGCCCCGAGACAGCCTGTTCATCATGCCCGGGACGACATATGATGTCGCTTTCACCGTTTCGAACCACACGAGGGGCGGTTTCAACTACACTCTCGGAGGTGTGAGCGGAAGCACTGTGTCTGCAAACTGCACATATACAACTGTCATCACGGCGACAAACTCGGGCAACCTCGTTTTTACGCCTACGACGAATAACAGCAGATTCAGAATCTCCAATATATCAGTCATAGCCCGGGATACGCTGAACAGGGAGGAGGCGGACTACGTGCCCTCCCTGGGCGGCACGGACTTTTACCAGGCGGTCGTCAAAACAGACGTCCTTCTGTCTCCCGATTGGGTTGGTGAGATAACGGATTTCATGAATCAAGGCGATCACATTGCTCTCTTTACTTCCAGCAGCGCCGGAACATCGACTCAGTACAACGATTTCGGCATTCAACTGGACCAGAAGGCCGGAACAGGATTTCTGCCGCCCATACAGCAATAATATGGAGGTCCCCCGGGGGTGACATTCTGTTTCGGATACGACGCCCTCGTCGTTGCCCCGCGGACCGTTACTTGCGGCGCTGTAATTGTTTGCTCCCTGCCTGTAATTTTGATATCCAGTGACTGAAAGAATCTTTGGATTGTTCTTGAACGATGGCACGGAAGGAAGTGAACCATGGACAGAAGGAGCCAGTGGGAGATTCTGACTGAACAGGCGATGGAATTACACCGTCAGGGAGAGAACGAGCGCGCGCTGGCCGTGGCGGAGGAAGCGCTGCTTTACGTTGAAGACGCTTACGGTCCTGAACATCCCTCCGTGGCCGCCTCGCTTACCAACATGGCATTGCTCAATCTCGATATGGGTCGTTACGACGAGGCGGAACCGCTGTGCCGGCAATCACTGGAAATGATGGAAGGGGGTCTCGGCCCCGATCATCCCAACGTCGCCGAGGCGGTGAACAACCTGGCGCTCTGCTGCAGCATGCAGGGGCGTTACGGGGAATCGGAAACACTTTACAAACGGGTGCTTTCCGCCATGGAAAATAACTTCGGCCCCGATCACGAGCTGGTGGCGCAGGCGCTCCGCAATCTGGCCGGGCTGTATGAAAAGGCTGAAAAGCCCGACAAAGCTGCTGACTGCATCGCCCGGGCTGAAAAAATCGAAGCCCGGTAAAGGCGTTCAGCAGGGCGTTCACCGCGACTCGGCCGCCCGTGTTCCACCGGGGGGTCCGCGTACGGACGCTGATTCCATCTATTTTCTTGACCGCCCGGTCCCTTTCCCCTATAAGAACCCTTCCCGAAAACGTTCGGACATGGCGTATATTTTATTAATTATGGGAGGATACAAGCGATGAAAATTATATTACTGGGTGCCCCGGGCGCCGGTAAAGGTACGGTGGCGAAGCTGCTTTCCGAAATCGACGGTTCCGTCCAGATATCAACGGGTGATATTCTGAGGGCCGCCGTGAAAGCGGGCAGTGAGCTTGGAAAAGAAGCAAAGGGATACATGGACCGGGGCGACCTGGTTCCCGATTCGCTGATCATGAAGATCATGGAGGCGCGTCTTCAGGAACCGGATTGCGAAAAAGGCTTTATCATGGACGGATTCCCCAGGACGATTCCCCAGGCGGAGGAGTTAAAATCACTGTTGCAGAAGCTCTCAATCAGCCTCGATTTCGTGGTGAACCTGGAAGTTCCCCGGGACGTGATTCTTGATCGCCTGACGACGCGCAGGACCTGCTCGAACCCCGCCTGCCAGGAAATATACAACATCAAGAGCAATCCCCCCAACCCCGACGGGACCTGCAAAAAATGCGGCAGTCCGGTTATTCAGCGGGACGACGAAACGGAAGAAGCCATCCTTCACCGGCTCGAGACCTATAACGCCAAAACGGCGCCGCTCATCGGGTTTTATGAAAAAGAAGGCCTGCTCAGGAGCTTCCGGTCTCTCGAAAGCAAAAAGACGGTAGAAGAGATCGTCAAAACTCTTGAGGCGTGAGACGACCGCCGCATTTCTTTGCTGGTGATATAAGAGGAAAGCTTTGCAGAATTCCCTTAATCGTCATACCGGCACAGGCCGGTATCCAGAAAGCCATTGATAATAATGGATTCCGGTTTTCACCGGAATGACAAAAATGGGTTTTCTATAGTTGTGCAAAGGTGTCCATGATTGATTACAAAAGTGAACTTAACAACGAGCAGCTGCGGGTTGTAACGGCGGAAGCGGGTCCCATGCTGATCATTGCGGGCGCGGGGAGCGGCAAGACCCGCGCCCTCACGTATCGTACCGCTTGGCTCATCGAGCAGGGCGTCCCTCCGGACCGTATACTTCTCGCGACCTTCACGAACAAAGCGGCCCGTTCCATGC
>DSBH01000044.1 GCA_011056825.1 Deltaproteobacteria bacterium
CCATAAATTTGTTGTTTTCTGTTGCGTTCCGGGAATCTTTAACGTTAGGATTTCCGAACTTTTCCACGCGAGGGTTACCGCATGGCGTCTCTTCTTCGACGATTATTTTTCCTGGTCCTGGCAGGGTTATTCCTTCTGCCGATCCCGTGTCACGGTGGAGGCAGCCTCGAATTCCGGACCGAAACCAAACAGGGCACGGTACTGCTTCAATCGTTCTGCCGCCGTCCCGCCGAGGGGGAAGCGATCATGCTGCGCCTCGCGGCCCCGCCCTTCAAAACCGCCTGCGCCGTCTTCAACGGCAGGAATCACGCCTTTACCACCACGGGTGAAGGAAAATATTATTTTACGCTGATACCGATTGAACTGGACACGCCCGCGGGTAATCACGAGATCCGCCTGGAGATTGTTTTCCCCGATGATTCCACCCTTGCCGCACCGGTTTCCCTCGCCGTTTCCGCGAGAACTTTTCCATCTTCGGAACTCAGTGTGGGGTCCTGTTTCACCGATCCCTCTCCCGATGAACTGCGTCGTATCGAGGAGGAACGAGCCCTGGTTGACGGAATCTACAGAAACCGTCAGAACGAGTGGCTCGGCAACGGACCTTTCATCAGCCCTCTGGACGGCGTTGTCACGAGTCCCTTCGGCATCAGAAGGCTGTTCAACGGAGAAATCCGGTCGCGCCATCGCGGCGTCGACCTCCGGGCTTCCGAGGGAACGCCCGTACAGGCTGTAAACAGCGGCGTCGTCGTTCTCGCCCGGTCCCTGTTCTTCGCCGGTGGTACCGTTATCATCGATCACGGCGCCGACCTGTTCACCCTGTACTGTCACCTGTCTGAAATCTCGGTAAACGAAGGGGGCCTCGTGGACAAGGGAACAGTGATCGGCAGAGTCGGCGCCACGGGCAGGGTCACGGGACCCCACCTTCACTGGGGAACCAGGCTCGCGTCCGTTTTCGTGGACCCGATGTCGATACTGCATCTTCCCTTCGATTAGGAAACATCACGCCGCCACTTCCGATGTCGGAGCAAGGGGAAAATCAGTCAACGGTCTTTTTCGAAAATCACGTGATGAAATTCGGTGGATACGGAGAAATACCGTCGAAACAGGTGAGGCAGAGATTGCCCCGCTCGGTCATGAGCGCGGCAACAAAATCTTCTATGGTATTGTACTTGACTGAGTCGGCGCCTATCCGGCGAGCCATCCATTTCTCCAGGGCGCGGAGTTGTTCCATGGTCGTAATGTCGCCGGTTCTCATAAAGGACCGGGCGACCAACTCGTCGTAGGAACGTGTTGAAATACCGAATTCACAGGGATACATGAGCGGCGGACAGGCGATGCGCACATGCACTTCCTTGGCGCCCGCCTCTTTCAGATCCAGTACCTTATAACGAATCTGCGTGCCCCGAACAATGGAATCATCGCACAACACGATGCGTTTCCCCTTCACGTAGGGAAGAATCGAAAGTTTCCGCTTGGCCATTTTATCGCGATCCCGCTGGGTCGCCTGGGTGTAGCTCCGGTCGGCATAGCGGTTGTACAGAAAAACTTCCTGGTAGTTGGTGCCTGAACGCTTGTGATACCCGAGGGCGTGGCCGATTCCGGACATGGGAACGGGCGCCACGATATCCGCTGCGAGGTCTCCTTCGTCGATATCCCGCTGAGCGAGACTTTCACCCAGGTTGTCGCGGGCTTCCTGAACATATACTCCCTCGATGATGGAATCCATGCTTGCCGTGTAGGCCCACTCGAAGGCACAGTGAGCGCGCCTGGGAGAATTCAATTGCGCCACGGTCCGGAATCCCTCGTCGTTGATGAGAATAATCTCGCCTGGCTCCACGTCGCGGTATACTTCCATGTCCAGGTTCTGAAGCGCCCTCGATTCCGAGCTGACGGCATACCTGGTCCCCTCGGCATCCTGACCCATGATAAGCGGCCTGAAGCCGAACACGTCCCGGGCCACGTAAATCCCGTCCTTCGACAGGACCAGAAGCGAATAGGCGCCCCGCACCTTCCGGGCGAGGTCGGATATGCCGCTCACCAGGTTGTTTCCCTCGATAATGATCTTGGATATAATTTCAACGTCCGTCCCTTCCAGGAACGACTTTCCCCGACCCATCATTTCCCTGATCAGCTCATTGGCGTTGATGACATTACCGCTGAAACACACCGATATCTCGCCTATACCGGTGAGCCAGCGCAAAGGCTGCCTGTCCTGCAGGCTGACGTGGCCGATTCCCCAACGTCCCGACAATTGTTTCAGTTCTTCCTCGGGAAAGGAATTTGCCGCCCTGCCCCGGTGTGTTTCGTGGTGAATCGTTCCGTCGTACGTCGAGATACCGCAATATTGCTGTCCCCTGTGCTGAAGAAAATCGATGCCCTGAAAGATTTCAGTCGAGCAGGAATACTGCGAGAACAAGCCGAAAACTCCACAATTTTCCCGGATTGTTTCCATTACGCCCCCGGAAACGGCCCGCGGCGGGAAGGCACGATCATTTCCGCCGCTCTGCTGTTTCATTCAGTTGATATCACGGTGATAGCTCTGTAGCGATCTGACGGCCCCGTGCCCTTTCCGTACCGCCGTGATTCCCTTGACCGTGGCAACCGCCGCCGCAATAGTCGTTATATAGGGAACCTTGTATTTGATCGCCGCTTTTCTGATATAGGAATCATCGTACTGACTCATGCGACCGCTCGGTGTGTTGATAATCAGGTCTATTTCCTTGTTTTTTATGCCGTCCACGATGTTGGGCCGCCCCTCGTGCATCTTCAGGACTACTGTCGACGGAATGCCGTTCTGATCGAGAAAGGCGTGCGTTCCCTTCGTTGCCTTCAGTTCGAAGCCGAGACGGTGAAACTCGCCGGCCACGTCGAGCAACACGGGATTTGTCTTGTCATAAACAGTGATCAGAACCACGCCGCCTTCGTAAGGAAGTTGCTGCCCGGCCGCCTCTTCGGCCTTGAAAAAGGCGAGACCGAAGGAATCGGCGAGCCCGAGCACCTCGCCTGTCGACCTCATCTCGGGACCCAGCAGGGGGTCCACTTCCTGAAACATGTTAAAGGGAAAGACGGACTCCTTGACACCGAAGTGAGGAACGTTACTCCGTTTAAGGCCGATGTCGGCGAGACGTTCGCCCAGCATTATTCTGGTGGCTATCGTCGCCATGGAAAGGCTGCAGACTTTTGACACCAGGGGCACCGTCCGTGACGCTCTGGGATTGGCTTCCAGTATGTACACCACCTCGTCTGCGATCGCGTACTGGATATTCATCAAACCCTTCACTCCGAGAGCCTCGGCGATCTTTTGCGTGTATTTATATATGGTTTCGATGTGCTGCCGGGAAATGCTGATCGCCGGAATCACGCAGGCCGAATCACCCGAATGAACACCCGCCAGTTCAATATGTTCCATGACGGCGGGAACAAAAGAGCTCTCGCCGTCGGCGATGGCATCAGCTTCCGCTTCGATGGCATTTTCCAGGAACTTGTCAATAAGAATGGGCCGCTCCGGCGTCACCTCTACGGCCGCGGCAAGGTAGCGACGAAGACTTTCCTCATCGTAGACGACTTCCATCCCCCGTCCGCCGAGTACATAAGAAGGTCGAACCATCAACGGATAGCCGATCCGTTCCGCCGCAACGAGGGCCTCTTCAAAGGTACTCGCCATGTCCGATGCCGGTTCCGGGATTCCAAGAGACTCCATTATCTGCCTGAATTGATCCCGGTCCTCGGCCAGGTCTATCATCTCCGGCGCCGTCCCGATGATGGGCACACCCTGTTCAGCGAGCTCGTTGGCAATGTTCAACGGCGTCTGGCCTCCGAACTGGACGATGACGCCGTCGGGTTGCTCCCGATCGCAGATGGCCAGAACATCCTCCACGGTAAGGGGCTCGAAGTAGAGGCGGTTCGACGTATCATAATCGGTTGACACTGTTTCAGGGTTGCAATTGATCATGACAGATTCGATGCCAGCGTCTCGCAGGGCAAAAGCCGCGTGCACACAGCAATAGTCGAATTCGATACCCTGTCCGATCCGATTCGGACCACCGCCGAGAACGATGATTCTCCGTTGGTACTTCTCGGGCGCCGGTGCCGCGTCGGGAGCGTTGTAGGTGGAATAATAATAGGCCGCGTCGCGGACGCCGCTCACGGGAACCGATTGCCACCCCTGTCTGATGCCGAGCGACGTGCGGCGTTCACGAATATCCCCCTCGGGAATTCCCAGCAACATTGACAGGTAACGGTCGGCAAAGCCGTCCTTTTTCGCCCGCTCCAGCAACTCGTCGGAAAGCGGTTTACCCCGGCAGGCGATAATCTCTTCCTCGAGCCGCACCAGTTCCGCCATCTGTTCGATGAACCAGGACTTGATCCGCGTCTTCTGCCGAAGGTCCTCGACGGAAGCTCCCTTGCGCAGCGCTTCGTACATGACGAACTGCCGCTCGCTGGTTGGCCTGGTGAGAAACCCCATCAATTCCTCGAGCGACCGCTTATTATAATCACGGGCGAACCCCAGGCCGTACCGGTTGATTTCCAGTGACCTTATCGCTTTCTGGAGGGCCTCCTTGTATGTCCGGCCGATGCTCATCACCTCTCCCACGGCGCGCATCTGCGTTCCCAGTGCGTCTTCGGCGCCGGGAAATTTCTCAAAGGCCCAACGGGCAAATTTTACTACCACGTAATCTCCGGAAGGTACATAGCGATCAAGTGTGCCTTCCTTCCACCAGTAAATTTCGTCCAGCGTTACGCCGGCCGCGAGCATGGCCGAAATAAAAGCGATGGGGAATCCCGTCGCTTTCGAGGCCAACGCCGAGGACCGGGAAGTGCGGGGATTGATCTCGATGACCACAATCCTCCCCGTCTCGGGATCATGAGCGAACTGCACGTTGGTGCCGCCGATCACCTGGATCGATTCGACAATGGCGTAGGCGAAACGTTGCAACCGTTGCTGCACCTCTGTTGAGATTGTCAGCATCGGGGCCGTGCAAAATGAATCCCCCGTGTGAACACCCATGGGGTCAACATTTTCGATAAAACAGACGGTAATAATATTATTGTTGCTGTCCCGAACGACCTCGAGTTCCAGCTCTTCCCATCCCAGGACGGATTCTTCCACCAGTATCTGGCCGATCAGGCTCGCCGCGATGCCGCGGTCGGCAACGGTCTGCAGTTCTTCCGTGTTATATACGAGGCCGCCCCCGGTTCCTCCCATGGTGTAGGCTGGTCGAATAACCACGGGATATCCCAGTTCATCGGCGATCTGCTCGGCCTCTTCCACGGAATAGGCAGGCTTGCTGCGGGGGATATCGATTCCCAGCCTGCCCATGGTTTCCTTAAAGGCGATCCGGTCCTCGCCCTGCTCAATGGCGTCGATATTAACACCGATGATCTCGACGCCGTATTCCTGGAGGATCCCCTTCCGGGAAAGTTCCGCCGTCAGGTTCAGGCCGGTCTGCCCGCCCAGGTTCGGCAATATGGCGTCCGGATGTTCCTTTGCGATTATTTCCCGAAGAGATTGGAAGTTGAGTGGTTCGATGTACGTGTAATCCGCCATTCCCGGATCGGTCATGATCGTGGCGGGATTGGAGTTCACGAGAACGATCTCGTATCCGAGCGCCCGCAGTGCCTTGCAGGCCTGGGTTCCCGAATAGTCGAATTCACAGGCCTGGCCGATGATTATGGGCCCGGATCCGACGATCATTATTTTTTTGATGTCTTTTCGCGCCGGCATGGAGGGTTGTCCCTTCTGCTCCACCCGCCGTGTTTTCTGCGGGTAACGGAAGCTGTGGGGTATATAGAAAAGTCGCCCGGCTCTGTCAAGCGACAAAAACCTGACCCGGGGAAAACCATAGCCTGAGATGAACGACGTCCGCGCCTCCGCTACCGTTCGTACCTCAGTTTCGCAAACTCTTTCAGCAGTTTCTCTTCTTTTTTGGTAAGATCGATCGGAATTTCAACGGCGATCTGTATGACCTGGTCACCTCGTCCGGAACCACGGAGGCGCGGAACGCCCTTGCCTTTCAACCTGATCAGGTTGCCGTGCTGCGTCCCCCTGGGAATCTTGACCTTTTCCACGCCGTCCAGGGTCGGCACTTCCATCTCGCCGCCGAGAACAGCCGTGATCATGGGCACGGGAACATGGCAGACCACGTCGTTGCCCTCCCGGTTGAAAAATTCATGCGGCTGTACATGAATGAAGACATACAGATCACCCCGAGGACCACCGAAACGTCCGTCCTCGCCCTCGCCCCGCAGCCTGAGGCGAACTCCCGTTTCCACACCAGGAGGAATCTTCAGCTGGACGTTTTTTGTGACCTCTTTCATGCCCCTTCCGCCACAGGAATGACAGGGGTGCTCGATAATCCGCCCGGTGCCTCCGCAGTGAGGACAAGTCGAGCTCACGGTGAAAAAGCCGCTCGCCCTGGTAACCTGGCCTGACCCGTGGCAGGTGGGACACATGACCGGCGTGGTTCCCGGCGTCGCGCCGGTACCGCCGCATTCATCACAGGTCTCGAGCCGCTGAATGTCCACGTCCGCGACCTTGCCGAACACGGCGTCCATGAACGAGATGGAAAGATCGTAGCGAAGATCGGCGCCGGGTCGCGGTGCCGTCCGTGAACGGGACCGCCGTCCCGAAAAACCGAAAACATCCTCGAAAATATCGCCGAAACTTGAAAAAATGTCGTCGAAACCGGAAAAACCGCTGAACCCGGCGCCGTTCAAACCCTCGTGGCCGTAACGATCATAGAGGGCCCTCTTTTCCGGGTCCCGCAACACCTCGTAGGCTTCGGCGGCTTCCTTAAAGCGCTCTTCCGCCTGCCGGTCCCCCGGGTTGCGGTCGGGATGAAATTTCAAGGCAAGCTTTCGATAATTCTTTTTTATTTGTTCGTCGGAGGCATTCCGGTCGATGCCCAGTATCGTGTAATAATCCTGTTTCATGATTGCCCGGTTCTATCCGTCGGCCGCAATTGAGCGGCGATGGTTTCTTTCATTCGTTCCTGCGTGAAAAACATAACCCGGGTCATTCCCCGGCACGGCCCGTGATGCGTTCCAGCACCTCTTCATAGCGCTCTTTCGTGCGCGCGATGATGTCCTCCGGAAGAACCGGAGCGGGAGGTTCCCTGTTCCACTTCAATGAAGTAAGATAGTCACGAAGAAACTGTTTGTCAAAACTCGTCGGCGGCCGCCCCGCCTCGAGATCGGCGCGGGGCCAGAACCGTGACGAGTCCGGCGTCAGCAATTCGTCGATCAGAATGACGCGCCCGTTCAGGATGCCGAATTCCATCTTGGTATCGGCGATAACGATACCTGACTTTTCGGCGATCTCCGATGCGCGCCGGTAAAGCCGCAAGCTGATGTCAATCACCTCACGCGCTGTCTCTTCTCCCACGAGATCGACCATCTGTTTCCTGGTGATGGGTTCATCGTGAAGGCCGCGCTCGGCCTTCGTGGACGGGGTGAAAATCGGTTCCTCCAGACGGTTGAACTCCTTCAGACCCGAGGGCAGGGAAATACCCGATACGGATCGCCCTGCAATGTAGTCTTTCCAGCCCGATCCCGCCAGGTATCCCCGGACGATGCATTCCACGGGAAGCGGTTCTGCCCGCCGCACCAGCATGCTCCGCCCCCGCAGTACATCGCGGTAGGGACGGCACGACTCGGGAAATTCATCCACATCGGTCGAGATGAGATGGTTATTCACGATTTCTTCCATCATGCCGAACCAGAAAGCAGACATGCGGGTCAGTATCTTTCCCTTGCCCGGAATGGGATTCGGCATCACCACGTCAAACGCCGAGATGCGGTCCGTGGCGACGATAAGCAGCGTTTCGTCCACTTCATACAGGTCGCGGACTTTCCCCCTGTTCACCAGGCGCATCCCCTCAAAATCAGTTTCCATCAAACCGCCGCTGTTCACAGATTCTCCTCCCCCTGGTATCGTTCCAGCCATCATAACTCCTGCAGAAAGGGATTGTTACGCTTTTCATGCCCGATGGTCGAAGTGGGACTCCTGCCGTAGTTGTGACCCGGAAGCACCACCGTTTCGTCGGGAAGTGTCAGAAGCCGCGTCCGTATGGAACGAAGCATCACCGGCCAGGAACCGCCCGGAAGATCGGACCGACCCACGGCCTCGACAAAAAGCGTGTCTCCCGTAATAACATAGCCGGGCGTGTATAGTGCAATCCCGCCCGGAGAATGACCGGGAACATGGATGACCTCGAGCTGCACAGAGCCCGCCGAGACAATGTCGCCATCCCGGACGGTCCGATCAGGCGG
>DSBH01000162.1 GCA_011056825.1 Deltaproteobacteria bacterium
ATCATGGACATTTTTACCCCCATCGGCAAAGGTCAGCGGGGACTCATCGTATCGCCCCCCCGAGCCGGTAAAACCGTACTTCTTCAGGATATCGCCAACAGTATCACGGCGAACCACAAGGAAGTGGTGCTCATGGTGCTTTTGATCGACGAGCGCCCCGAGGAAGTAACGGACATGGAACGGAGCGTGGACGGCGAGGTCGTCTCGTCCACATTTGATGAAACGCCGGTGCGCCATGTACAGGTGGCCGAAATGGTCATCGAAAAGGCGAAGCGTCTCGTGGAACACAACAGGGACGTGGTCATTCTGCTTGACAGCATAACCCGCCTGGCGCGGGCCTATAACACCGTGGTTCCTCCCAGCGGAAAGATCCTGTCGGGGGGCGTCGATTCCAACGCCCTGCACAAGCCCAAACGATTTTTCGGCGCCGCCCGGAACATCGAGGGAGGCGGCAGCCTTACCATTATTTCAACGGCCCTGGTAGACACGGGCAGTCGTATGGACGAAGTCATTTTCGAGGAATTCAAGGGAACAGGCAACATGGAGCTTCATCTGGACCGAAGAATAGCCGACCGGCGCGTGTTTCCCGCATTCGATCTCATTCGGTCCGGCACGCGCAAGGAGGAGATGTTGATACCAAAGGAAATTCTGAACCGTGTCTGGATTTTACGACGACTGCTTCAGGAAATGAACCCAGTGGACGCAATGGAATTTATCATCGACAAGATCAGAAGGACCGACAACAACGAGGAATTCTTTCTTTCCATGAACCAGTAATCCGTGCGGTCCCCTGTTTTCATGCGACAATATACTTGCATTTTTGTTCCAGATGCACTAGTACTTCATCCTTATTTTGAAATAAAGAGGAAACAAGGCAATGAAAAAAGGCATTCATCCACGTTACGAAAAGTCGACCATATCCTGTGTGTGCGGGAACGTTATCGAGACGAGATCGACGAAGCCGGACATAAAAATTGAAATTTGTTCCAAGTGTCATCCCTTTATGACGGGAAAGCAGAAAATAATCGATACGGCCGGGCGAGTGGAGAAATTCAAGAAAAAATACGCCGGTGTCACTCCGAAATCCTGATCCGTGGCGGCGCTTTCCGCGCCGTTCACGTTCATTGAATCCTTTCGCAATCCCGCGCGTCCGCGCGCTGCTTTCTTTCCGGCACCGGTCTTCCCGTGCCTGCGCGGGAACGGTGAGCGCTCCACATGTTCTCAAAACTGCACGATATTGAAAAACGATATGAAGAGCTGGAACGTCTGCTGAGCGATTCGGCGGTTGTGCAGAATTACGGGGATTACCAGAAGTACGCGAAAGAACACGCCGATCTTGCCGCGCTGGTCGAAACATGGCGCCGTTACGAAAAAGTCCGTCGCCAGATCGAAGCCAACCGAACCCTTCTGAAAGACGGAGACAGTGAACTGCGGGAGCTTGCCGGTGACGAAATAGAGACACTCAAGGGCGATCTTGAGGTGTTGGAACAACAGTTGAAGCTGCTGCTCATCCCCCGCGATCCCAACGATGAACGGAGCGTGTTCCTTGAAATCCGCGCCGGGACAGGTGGCGAGGAAGCCGCCCTTTTTGTCGCCGACTTGTACCGCATGTACGCCATGTACGCGGAGCGATCGAACTGGCGGACCGACGTAGTCAGTGCCAGCTCTTCGAGCGGCATGGGGGGATTCAAGGAAGTGGTGCTGCTCATCGAGGGAAGCGGCGTCTACCGCAGCTTGAAGTACGAGAGCGGTGTTCACCGTGTTCAGCGCGTGCCCGTGACGGAGGCCCAGGGCAGGATTCACACGTCGGCCGTGACGGTGGCAGTTCTGCCTGAAGCGGAAGAAGTGGAAGTGACGATTGACCCCAATGATATCAGGGTGGATGTGTATCGCTCCACGGGGCACGGCGGTCAGAGCGTGAATACCACCGATTCCGCAGTCCGGATCACCCACGAGCCGACGGGGATCGTCGTGACCTGCCAGGACGAAAAATCTCAGCACAAGAACAAGGCGAAGGCGATGAAAGTGCTTCGAGCGCGATTGCTCGACCGAATGGAGGAAGAACGCAGCTCGGAAATTTCTGAAAACAGGAGAAAACAGGTCGGCAGCGGCGACAGGAGCCAGCGGATCCGGACCTATAATTTTCCCCAGGGGCGCATTACGGATCACCGCATCGGTCTGACCCTCTATAACTTGAACGAAGTACTCGACGGCGGCATTGAACCTGTAATCGAGGCGCTGGCGACCTATTATGAGGCGGACGCGATACGGGGGATGGATATCTGAATCCCCGCGGTGCTCCTGCGGGAGGCGGATTCCCGATGACGATCACGGAATTACTTCATGAGGCCGGGCGGCGTCTTCGAAAAGGAGGTTCTCCTTCTCCCTCGCTCGACGCCGAGGTGCTGCTCGCCCGGTGTCTCGGCGTGGAAAGGATTGATCTGTACGCCCGCGCCGATCTTGCTGTCGAACCCGATCAACGTAACCGATATCTCGATGCCGTCGCACGAAGGGTCAAAGGGGAACCGGTCGCCTATATTGTGGGGAAAAAGGAATTCTGGTCGCTCGAGCTGGCCGTCACCGCGGATACGCTTATACCTCGGCCCGACACGGAAACCGTGGTCGAAGAAGCGATCCGCCTCATGAAACGGGGTTTTCCACGCGGCGGGTCGATTCTTGACGTCGGAACGGGCAGCGGCGCCATTGCGGTCGCCCTCGCTTCCGAACTTGAAGAAACAACAATCACGGCTTCGGACATATCGGAAAGGGCGCTTCTGCTGGCGCGTGAAAACGCCATCGCAACGGGAACGGCGGGCCGTATTTTTTTCGTCTGTACGGATTTGTTCGAGTCTCTTACCGAAAAATTTGTTATGATCGTTTCCAATCCACCGTATATAGCGGAGGAAGCTTATAGAATACTGCCCCCCGGAGTACGGTGTTTTGAACCGGAAAAGGCGTTGATCGCCGGTCCCCGCGGCACCGAGTTTCACGGCAGGCTGATCGAAGGCGCCCCGTCCCGTCTGTGTGATAACGGATGGCTGGTCATGGAGATCGGGGATGGACAATGGAACGAGGTGGAAAGCATGTTTCAGAATGATCATCGCTGGGACTGTATCCATGTCGTGCGCGACCTGGCCGGGAACGACCGGGTAGCGGCAGCGCGGAGAAGGAGTTGACAGGCACGTGGACAAGATCGTGATTCAGGGCGGGCGTCGGCTCGCGGGAACCGTGGCGGCGAGCGGGGCGAAGAACGCGGCCCTTCCCATACTGGTGTCGTCGCTGCTGACCGGGGCGCAATGCACGTTTCACGACGTTCCTGATCTCGTCGATGTGCGGACTATCACCCGGCTGCTGGCGGATCTCGGGTCACACATAGAACGAAACGGAACATCCCTGAGTATCAGTACTCCCGTCATAGAAAAGCAAGAGGCTTCCTACGACCTGGTAAAGACAATGCGGGCATCGATCCTCGTACTCGGTCCCCTGGTCGCCAGGACCGGAAGGGCCAGGGTGTCTTTGCCGGGAGGATGCGCCATAGGCGCCAGGCCGGTCAATCTTCATCTCAAGGCGCTTCAGGATCTGGGGGCCGAAATAGATCTTCGTGACGGTTATGTCGAGGCGGTGACGAAGGGCTTGAAGGGGACCGACATTTATTTCGACACGTCAACGGTGACGGGAACAGAAAATATTATGATGGCCGCCGTTCTTGCCCGGGGAACAACGGTATTGAAAAACGCCGCCCGGGAACCGGAAGTGGAAAACCTGGCGGCGGTGCTGAACGGCATGGGTGCGAAAATCCGGGGAGCGGGGACGGACGAGATCGTTATTCAGGGAGTTCAGTCGCTTGATTCCGTGGAGGAACGGATCATTCCCGACCGCGTAGAAGTAGGGACGTACATGATCGCCGCCGCGATAACCGGTGGAGAAATAATCATCGAGAATTGCGAACCGACTCATCTGGAAGCGCTGACAGCCAAGCTCCGGGAGGCGGGAGTAGCAATTGAACCGTGCGTCGGCGGCATCACGGTATCGGGTGTGAACGGCGTGAGCAGCGCGGATATCACCACATTGCCCTATCCCGGGTTCCCAACGGATCTGCAGGCCCAGATGATGGCCCTTATGACCGTGGGAAACGGTATCAGCGTCATACGCGAGACGGTTTTTGAAAACAGGTTTATGCATGTCAATGAACTGATGAGAATGGGTGCCGACATAGCCATTGACGGCAACAGGGCGATAGTCCGGGGAGTCAGGCAATTGCAGGGCGCGCCGGTCATGGCGACGGATCTGCGGGCGTCTGCGTCACTGGTTCTCGCGGGACTTGTCGCGGAAGGAACAACGGAACTGGACCGGGTGTACCACATCGACCGGGGTTACGAGCGCATCGAAGAAAAGCTGTCCGGTCTCGGTGCCGACATCAGGAGGGTCAGGGAATAAAATGATGAAGATACTCAACGCTGATTCACCGGAATTTGAAGAGGAACTGCAACGCCTGTTGAGGCGGGGAGGCGTAACGGAAGAAGCGGTTCTTGCGTCTGTGCGGGAGATTATAGACGACGTGGCGCGGCGGGGCGATGACGCGCTTTTTGATTACGCTCTTCGGTTCGACGAAAGCCCTCTCGATGCCGGAAACGTCCGGGTCCCGGACGAAGAAATCGATCGCGCCCTCGACGGTCTCGACCCGGCCGACAGGGACGTTCTCGTCCTCGCGGCTGAACGTATCGAGCGGTTTCATCGGAGGCAGGTCCAGCAGTCGTGGTTTACTATCGACGAGGACGGGACCGAGCTGGGCCAGCTTGTGCGGCCGCTCCGCAGGGTCGGCGTATACGCCCCCGGCGGGCTTGCGCCGTATCCTTCGACGGTGCTCATGGCGGCGATCCCCGCACGAGTCGCCGGTGTTCAGGAAGTACTGCTCGTCACGCCGGCGAAAGCAGGATATGTCAGTCCCCTGATCCTTGCAGCGGCCCGGATTGCAGGTGTAGATCACATATACCGGGTGGGAGGTCCCCAGGCCATAGCCGCGCTTGCCTGCGGGACTGAATCGATTCCCGCCGTCGATAAAATCGTGGGTCCCGGCAACCGGTACGTGGCGGCGGCGAAACGCCTCGTTTTCGGAACTGTGGGCATCGATATGATCGCCGGTCCCACTGAAGTACTGATTATAGCCGACGAGACGGCATCCCCCGTTTTCATCGCCGCCGACCTGCTTGCCCAGGCCGAACACGACGAGCTGGCCTCCTCGATCCTGATCACTCCCAGTGGTAACCTCGCGGAGCGCGTCGCGGAAGAAGTGGACCGCCAGCTGCAGGAACTGCCCCGCGAATCTATCGCCGCGTCGTCGATAAGTCGATACGGAAGGGCGGTCGTCACCGGCAACCTTGAAGAAGCCGTTGCCCTGGCGAACCGTTTCGCACCGGAGCATCTGGAGCTCATGGTGACCGCCCCCCGGGAACTGCTCGGCATGATAGAGAACGCCTCCGCCGTGTTTCTCGGATCCCAGACGCCAGAAGCGATCGGTGATTACGTGGCGGGCCCGAACCATATTTTGCCCACGGCGGGAACGGCCCGGTTCTCGTCGCCTCTCGGCGTATACGATTTCGTGAAAAGAACAGGCCTCGTGTCGTTTACCGGACGGTCTCTCGACAGGATCGGAGACGCCGCGGCCCGTTTCGCCACGCTCGAGGGTCTCGACGCCCACGCCATCTCGGTGAAACGGAGGCGCACGCCGTAATTTCCCTCTCCGCTCATTACCTGTCGGCGAATTGTCTTGACAAAAGCAACCATTTGTTTAGAATTCCATCTCCTGCCAACGGATCAGGCGCGCGGGCGTAATTCAGTGGTAGAATGTCAGCTTCCCAAGCTGGACGTCGTGGGTTCGAGTCCCATCGCCCGCTCCATTTTTTCGTTGCAATGGCACTGCTTTTGTGCTAGGAAGTTCCACAAGAAATTCACTTTATTGAAAGTGGGCCCGGCCCACTTTTTTCATTTACGGTTCCGGAACGCATGAAAATAGCGGAGTATGGAGAAAAGATCCGGTCGATAATCGAATCGGCTGTGGAAGCGACGGGCTTCGAGATAATAGACGTCGAGTGTGTGAGAGGGAAAGCGCGCTGGCTCGTGAGAGTCTATATCGACAGTGATAACGGTGTCACCGTTGACGATTGCGCACGCGTAAGCCATGAAACAGGCGATATTCTTTCAGTATATGATATCCCGCCCGGTCCTTACGACCTTGAGGTGTCCTCTCCGGGGCTTGACCGCCCGCTTACGAGGGACAAGGATTTTCTGGCCTACCGGGGATATACCGTGAAAGTCAGAGTCGCTGAAAGCATTGGTGGACGAAAAAATTTCAAGGGACGCCTCGTCGACTATGTCGATGAAAACGGGGGGAAAACGTTGATTGTGAACGTGGACGGTAAAGAATACCGCATTCCCCGGCAGATGATCGACCGGGCGAACCTTCAGTATGAACTGTAGGGTGGAGGAATTTCAATGGGACCGGATCTGAAACGTCTTGTTGAGCAAATAGGCAAGGAAAAAGGAATCGATCGGGATATTATCGTCGAGGCACTGGAAACTGCTGTTCTGACGGCCGCCAAAAAGAAACTGGGACAGGACCTGGACCTTGAAACCGCCTTCAACGAAGAAGTCGGAGAGGTAGAGGTTTTTCAGTTCAAAACGGTCGTCAATGAGGTGCTGAACCCGGACCTGCACATATCACTGGAAGAAGCGAGGGCGACCCTGGACGAAGGCGCCGAGCTGGGTGACAGTCTGGGCATGAAAATAGAGACCAATACTTTCGGTCGCATCGGCGTGCAGGCGGCCAAACAGATTATCATTCAGAAAGTCAAGGATGCCGAACGGGACATCATTTACGACGAATACAAGGATCGCAAAGGCGATCTGGCGAACGGATCCGTCCAGCGTTTCGAGGGTGGTAACATAATTGTCAATCTCGGCCGGGCCGAGGGCATTATCCCCGTTTCCGAGCAGATCCCGCGGGAAACCTTCAAGCGGGGAGAGCGGATCCGGTCCTACATCCTGGATGTGAAACGCATCTCCAAAGGCCCTCAGATTATATTGTCGAGGACGCATCCCGCCTTTATAAAAAGCCTTTTTGAACTTGAAGTTCCTGAAATATCGGAAGGATTCATCGAGATCGTCAATGTGGCCCGCGAGCCGGGCTACCGGACGAAAATAGCTGTTCGCAGCAAGGACCGGGATATCGATCCGGTGGGGGCGTGCGTTGGCATGAGGGGGTCCCGTGTGCAGGGCGTGGTTCAGGAACTGCGGGGAGAGAAAATCGACATTGTTCCCTACTCGGAAAACTCTGTTTCCTATGTGTGCAGCGCCCTTTCGCCGGCGAAAGTTGATCGAGTGTTTATTGATGAAGAGAGCAAATCCATCGAAGTGGTCGTACCTGATGACCAGCTTTCCCTCGCCATAGGAAAGAACGGACAGAATGTGCGCCTGGCCGCTCGTTTGACGGGATGGAAGATAGACGTAAAGAGCGGTTCAACAGTGGACGCCCAGCAGGCGGAAGCGATCAAGACGCTTCAAACGATTCCCGGTGTTGACGCCGAGTCGGCCGAATTGCTTTTCAACCAGGGATTCAAGACGATTCCCATGATAGCGGCGGCAGATCCGGAAGTGCTCGGAACGGCGATTCGCGTGGGCGGAGAACAAGCGGCCGCCTGGATAGCTGCGGCGACGGAAGTCAATAACACCAAAGAACAGAGTGCGGACGAGACGGAAAACGGAACATCTGAAGCTTGACAGGAACGTTTTGCCCGGGTTCCAGTGTTGAACATATACGCAGGAGTTGCGAGAATGCCGAAAACGAGAGTCTACGAACTTGCCAGGGAACTCGCCGTGGACACGAAAGAGCTCATCGCGCGCCTGGAGAAGATGGGCATTGCTGTCAAGTCTCACTCCAGCACGCTCGAGGAGGATGACGCCGCCCGGGTGCGACGTGAATTTTCCCTGGGCGAGCCGGACAAGGTTGAAGAAAAACGCGTCAAACCGACGGTTATTCGCCGGCGGTCTGTTCGTGAAGCGGTCCCGGAGGAACAGGAGCAACAGCCGTCGGTAGAGGCAGAGAAGACCGAAGAGGCCGAGGAAGCTGGTAGACAGGAATCCATTCCCGAACCCGGCAAAAAAGAGGAACCGCAGCCGGAAAAAACAGCCGCGGAGCAGAAAGTCGAACAGGCGGCTGAACGGCCGCGAAAAGCCGGGGAAAAAC
>DSBH01000061.1 GCA_011056825.1 Deltaproteobacteria bacterium
AATGACGGTCGTGCTCGTTCAGGGCGTACATGGTACCGGGCCTGATAGGAAATTTTTCACCCGTTTTTATAAGTTCAACTTCTCCGTCGCCCTCGACACAGAAAACTGCCTCCAGGTGGTTCTTGTATTCGATAACTGTTTCCGTTCCCGCGAATATAATCGTTTCGTGGAAGGAAAATCCCATGCCGTCTTTTTTCAGAAGCAATCGCCTGCTGACCCAGTTGCCGTTTTCGGCGAATACTTCGCGGTCGGTTCCTTTTATTTCATCAATCGTTTTCACTATCAAGGGTATAGGTTCCTTTCAGCATACTGTCGCGTTTTTCAACGCAGGCCGCGATGGATTCATCGATGATGGCGAGCCCCCTTCGAAGCACCTCTTCTTCGATCACCAGGGGCGGAAGGAATTTTATCACGTCGTGCTCGGCACCCGAGCGTTCGATGACGAGGCCGCGTTCGAAGGCCTCCGAAGTCACATTGCCGGCCATTCCCTGCTGGGGGAAACGAAGTCCGGCTATAAGTCCCCGGCCCCGCACTTCCAGTTCGAGATCGGCGTATTTGTTCGCGATGGCTTCCAGTTCGTCTCGTAAAATCTTTTCGCGGAAGCTGAGGGCCTCAATAAAATCACCGTTGTCCCAGTAACTGAGCAGCTCCGTCGAAGCCACAAAAGCCAGGTTGTTGCCCCGGAATGTTCCCGTGTGTTCACCCGGTTTCCACTGGTCCAGTTCGGGCCGCATCAGTACCATGGCCAGGGGAAGGCCGGCGCCGATCGATTTCGAAAGGGTGATAATATCGGGATTGATGCCCGAGGGTTCAAAGCTGAAGAAGGTGCCGGTTCGCCCGTTTCCTATCTGCACATCGTCCACGATGAGCAATATATCAAAATCGCGGCAGATCTGTTCAATTTCTCTGAGCCACTCACTGCTCGCCACATTGATGCCGCCTTCGGCCTGGATCGTTTCCAGAATGACCGCGGCGGGCAGATCAACACCGCTGCTCTGGTCTTCCAGGAATTTCCGCATGTATTGCGCCGTATTGATACCGTCGCCGAAATACCCGTCGTAGGGCATGAATGAGACGTTGGTCCGGTTGATAAAAGCTTCGTCACGGTAAAAGGCATTGCCCGTCACGGCCATGGATCCCATGGTGAGGCCGTGAAACCCGTTGGTGAAAGCTATAACGTTTGATCTTCCCTTGACCATGCGGGCGATTTTCAGGGCCGTTTCGACGGCGTTGGTTCCCGTGGGACCGGAAAACTGCACCTTGTATTCCATGTGGCGGGGTGCCAGGATGGTGTCGTAAAATTTCTGAAGGAAATTGACCTTCGCCGTGGTGGCCATGTCGAGACCGTGAATGATGCCGTCATTCTGCATGTACTCGATAAGGGCGCTTATGGCCGCCGGATTGTTATGCCCGTAATTGAGCGTGCCCGCGCCAGCAAAGAAATCGATGTATTCTTTCCCCTGCTCGTCGTAGAGCATTGACCACTTGGCGGTCTTGAAGACCGTGGGGAAATGTCGCACGTAACTGCGTACCTGTGATTCGAGTTGTTCGATTATTCTCATGATTGTCTCCTGTAAAAAAGGTTTTTCGAACCTTCCCGTCACGCCGTTAGGGCCTGGCGAGAGGATCGATGCGGATCAGAAGTTCTGCCTCGTGATCCTCCGTTCCGAAAAGTTCTTCACTGTAACAGGGTTCCGTCGAGAAGGCCGCATCACGCGTCCGGGCGATGGAACGGAAAAACTCCATGGACGCCCGGTTCGAAGGAGTTACTGTCGTTTCCAGGCATCGCGCATGGCTTAAAGATTTCCGTTCAAGCAGATCCTCGAGCATCGTCGTCGCGAGGGATCGGTTCCGCACGGATTCGTCGACGGCGACCTGCCAGACGAAGATTGTCCCGGGCTTTTCGGGGGGGATATAAGCGGAAATAAAGCCCACTATCACTGATTCCCGCTCCGCCGTGATGCAGGTGTTTCGAAAATGGTCACACAGAAGCAGGTAACAATAGAGGGAATTCAGGTCCAGCGGCGGCGAGCGCCTGATAAGATCGTAAATCGCCGTGGCATCCTCAATTCGAGGAGCGCGAAACGTTACACCTGTTTCTTCTCTGTTGCCTCGTGTTTCCATTAAAAAAACTTCCGCCTTTTCAGGCTCCTGTCACCTGCTCGATGTGCCATGAAGAGCAGTGTACAGAACGTTGTGTTAAATCATTCCGGGAGAATCTGGAAGGCCGTCACCTGGACGCTATTCGGTTGTGCCGCAGCTGGTTATGCGACATTTGTATACGAGGAGTCGGAGCTTGTCAAGAATTGATTTGGCAAAGAAGGCTTATAACACTGATATAATTATTGTTTTTCTGAAAATATGCCGGCCTGGAATCGCGGCGGTTACCTTTTCAGCGAAGCTTTTTGAGGCGCCGCCGGTGCATAAGTGCAACTATGAGAAACGGCGCCGCAATGATCACCGCCAACAACGCGACCACGGTCCAGGTGATCGCGGTACCGCCGCGCACCAGGTTGACCGGGTTCCAGGACGCTTTCACCTGGATGCGGCCTTCGGGGGCGGCATACCGGGCGGGGATGTCTGGCAGGCCGTCGCCGGTTTTAACGGAGAAGCTCTGCAGGTAGGAGACGAGCGATAGCCATTCCTTGACTTCGCCTTCCGGGCCGGTGACGATGCCGTCGGTCATCTTCTCCAGGGGAGCCCCCCGGCTGTCTTTCAGTTCCATCGATAAGAGGCCGTGCGATACATTACTGATGTAGTCAACCATGTAGGCGGTGTAGAGATTCGCGGCGATGCGGTACAGCCGGTCACTCTCGACGGGGACAAAGGCGCCCGTTTCGTCCTGCACCTCGAGGGACATGACCCGGTCGAAGGGCAGCCGCCGGGGGTTGTAAACGCACCGGAGGCCCGACACCTGGAGATGGGCGTCCCTTTTCATGGCCGATACCGTTGTTTCGACCTCCATGAGCTGTTTCAGTTCCCGTCCCGTCAGCCACCCGGTAATGAGCGGATACCCGGCCCGCCCGTCAGGGCCGATTCCCAGCGAAAGAATTCTGAAAACATCGGCGGCGGAGAGCGGCCCTTTACGCATGTAATCGCGAATGTGACCAACCGGCTGAATCGCCACGTGCACGTATTCATGATGGTCGCCTTCCGCTTTCTCGACGGCGAAGCGGTAGGAATCGGTGATCAGGTTTCCCAGGCCTGTTTCACCCGGATGTTTCGACATCGCGGCAAGGGTCTTGCTGGAAAAATCGCTGTGGGCGATAACCTGGTTAAAGGAGAGATCCAGTGGGGCGAGTATCTGGTCATTGACCAGCTTTCTGAAGGACCTGATTTCAGCCGCGATTGCCTCATCTTCGGGAATGTCGGAGGAGATCGTTCGCAGCTTGTAGGACAGGACGCGTAATTTTTCTTCGGGAGAAACGGCTGTTTCGATAATACCGAGGAACGCTCCATAGCATCCCGCCGATACGATATACGTGTCGCCGACCACGACAGGTTCCGTGAAGACGGTATGTGTGTGGCCGCTGATGAGGATGTCGATGCCGGGAACCTTCGCGGCGATATGCTCGTCCTCGGAATATTTTTTTTCAGGCGAGGTTCCTGTGTGTGACAGGCAAATGACGATATCGACCTTTTCGCGGTTTCTCAGAATATTCACCACGCGCCTGCACTCCTCCACCGGATCGGAGAAGGTAACCGGCGTGGCGAAGGGGGCGTCCACTTGGGCCTTTTTGCCCAGGATGCCGAAGATGCCGACGCGGACGCCGTTTCTCTCGATCACCAGGTAGTCCTGAACCGGGTATCGCTGAAATTCCTCTTTCAGTGACCGGTCCCGGGGATCATTGTCGGTGAAGACCACGTTTGACGCCGTAATGACGGGAGGGTTGTCTATTTTTTCCCGCGCGGCGGCAAGGGCTCTCGCCAGTCCGTCGGGCTTGAAGTCGTATTCGTGATTGCCGATGGTCACGGCATCGTACCCCATGCGGTCCAGGAGACGCAATTCGCAGGATTCTTTCATGAACAGGGTATGAAAAAGGGTGCCCATGCTGAAATCACCGGCATCCAGCAGCAGAACGGCATCCCCGTGAGCCGTCCGCTCTTCTTCGATCGCCGCGGCGAGCCTCGCGAATCCGCCGATCAAGACAAATCCACCGCCGGGTTCGGCGTGACGCTGGGGAAGGAAATAGGAATGGAGATCGTGCGTAAAGAGAATTGTCAGCCGCCGTTCTTCGGGAGGCTGTGCTGCAATGGCAGTCACGCAGACAAAAAAGACAACAAAAAACAGAAAACCCGCAAGACCTGTCTTTCGCGTCATGACAGTATACCTCCGTGTGAAAAAACTATTACAGAGAAGCCGCGGCCTGTCAATCGGAATCCCGGTGCGCCGTCAGGAGGCTCGAAAATCCCGGAAATCAGGATGACGGTTCCCAGAGATAGAGATCCGTTTCTTCATCAAACCGCCGTTCCAGGGGTGCTCCTTCGAAGACTTCCACCATAAATTCGCAGGCGAAGGCGATGTTTCCTTCCGCGAGGTGCCCGCCGTAGGTCCGCCCGTCGCTGTCGGCGAGCGTAACATGAGCGTGAACAAAGGGTTCGCCGTCCCGGAGTGAAATATTGCCGGAAAGAGAGGTGATTTCCAGGGGACGGTCGAGTTGGTTGTACCGGTATTCCCGTGCCTGCTGATCATAGTAGCCCAGGTGGGCCTTTTCGACGGCGCCGATGGCCTCCACGCGTCCCAGTCTGATTCCTTCACGCCGGCACAGTTCGGTTATTGTTTTCAGGATGTCGCTGCCCCGGGGCAACCTGCCCATATACCGGTTCTTCGCTTGTACGGTGTGTATGCAATTCATGGCAACCTCCCGGCCGGCGTCTTTTTCTTTCGCCGGCCCGTCGTTGTGGCGCCGTCAGGCGCATTCGCTGTAGCCGCAAATGCGGCAGACAGCGCATCCTCCCTCGTGTTCAAGGATGCCGCCGCAGTCCGGGCAGGCGCCCCTGAGAAAGACCGGTTTTTCCTGTATGGCGCCGTAACCGTTGGCTTTCATGTGGGCCTGGATCGCCTTGGCAACTGCATCCGCGCAGGACAACACCTTGTTTTCACCGAACCCCGAAGGTGAATGACAGGAAATTCCCTGGAGTTGCTTGACGACCTGGCGGCCCTGAATGCCACTCCGCCAGGCAAGAGACACCAGGCGGCCGATGGCTTCGCACTGCGACGCGGCACAACCGCCAGCTTTTCCCATGGTGGTAAAGAGTTCGAAGAGTCCCGTCTGGTCTTCGTTGATGGTGATATAAATGGGGCCGCATCCCGTCTGCAACTGGTAGGTCCAGCCCTTCAGCACCCGCGGGCGTTCGCGCTTCACCGGCAACTGTTCCTCCGCGCGGCCGTCCTCTTCCTGTGTCGTCGCGGCGCCCCTGGAAAGCACCTGGCGGTCGCGTGAGCCGTCGCGGTAAATCGTGACTCCCTTGCATCCCAGTTTCCAGGCAAGTTCATAGACAGTAGCCACGTCTTCCACGGTTGCGCTTTTGGCGAAATTGACTGTTTTGCTCACAGCGTTGTCCGTGTATGCCTGAAAGGCGGCCTGCATACGAATGTGCACATCAGGCGGAATGTCATGCGCGGTGACGAAGACCTTCCGGATATTTTCGGGAACATCCTCCATGTCGCGGACTGATCCGTTCTGGGCGATTCGCTCCATCAGCTCGGAAGAATAAAAGCCCTGTTCCCGCGCCATACGTTCGAAAAGTGGGTGCACTTCCACCAGGATGTCGTTGTCCATGACCTGTCGCACGTACGAGACGGCGAAAATCGGCTCGACTCCGGAAGAGGCGTTGGCTATAATCGAGATGGTCCCCGTAGGAGCCACGGTGGTGACCGTGGCATTGCGAATCGGAGATTCACCCCGCTGTTCGAAAAGCGATCCGGTGAAATTCGGGAAGGGTCCTCTCTGTTCGGCAAGTTTCCGTGAGGCTTCAATTCCTTCATCCTGAATGAATTTCATAACCGTACCGGCCAGTTCGACAGCCTCCGGCGAGTCATAGGGAATATTCAGAAGAATGATCATGTCGGCCCATCCCATGACTCCCAGGCCGATCTTGCGGTTTCCCATGGTCATGTCCCTGATTTCCGGCAGGGGATAGTGATTCGCCTCCACCACGTTATCCAGGAAGTGCACCGAGAGGTGTATGATCTCCTTCAACCGGTTCCAGTCAACGGCGCCGTCATTCACGAACTTTCCAAGGTTGATCGATCCAAGATTGCAGGATTCATAGGGCAACAGCGGTTGTTCCCCGCAGGGGTTTGTTGATTCGATGGTTCCCACGTGGGGCGTGGGATTGTCTCGGTTCAGGCGGTCCAGAAAGACAATACCCGGTTCGCCGTTATCCCAGGCCTGATTCACAATTCTGTTGAACACTTTCCGGGCGTTGAGCGTTCCCGCGACTTCGCCGTTGCGGGGATTGACGAGGTCGTAGTTTTCGTCCCGCCCGACGGCTTCCATGAAGGCTTCCGTGACTCCGACGGAAATATTGAAATTGTTAAGCTGTTTTTTGTCGGCTTTGCACATGATGAAATCCATGATGTCGGGATGATCTACCCGCAGGATTCCCATGTTGGCTCCCCGCCGTGTTCCACCCTGCTTGATGGTTTCCGTCGCCACGTCGAAAACACGCATGAACGAGATGGGACCGCTGGAAACGCCGGTTGTGCTCTTGACCACGTCGCTGGCCGGTCGCAGGCGGGAAAAAGAAAATCCCGTGCCGCCTCCCGATTTGTGGATCAACGCCGTGTGTTTCACGGCGTCGAATATTTCTTCCATGGAATCGCCCACCGGTAAAACGAAACAGGCGGCCAGCTGGCCCAGCTCGCGGCCCGCGTTCATCAGGGTGGGGGAATTGGGCATGAACTCGAGACGCGCCATCATGTCGTAGAACCGGTCTGCCAGTTTCTCCGTGTCGGCTTTCGAGTCGAAAACGCTGTCGGCTTCGGCTATGGTGCGGGCGACCCGCCGGAACATGTCCGCCGGGGTTTCCAGGACCTTGCCGTCCCGGTCCCGTTTCAGATACCGTCGTTCGAGGACGGTGACGGCGTTAGCTGAGAGTTGTGGTTCCGGCGGGGAAACGTTCCGGCTCATGATGTTCTTCTCCTTGGAAATAGTTGATAATTTCAGGAATAAATACGCTATATATAGACAGGTTATTAATTTCACCACAATATATGGGGGGTGTCAATGGTATTTTGTCATGCGAGAATAATTTTCCACGCATCATATTTTTGACAGAAAGTCGCCGGTTGTGCTTTACTTCCTGAGAATTTAAAAATATTTTTATTTCCCGTATTGCATGAAAGAGGAGGATCCATGGAACTGCATGAGGCAATTCAGAAACGCAGGAGCATTCGCGGCTATCTTCCCGATCCGGTACCGCGGGAACTACTGGAGGAGATCATCGCCCTTTCACTAAGGGCGCCGTCGGCCATGAACACGCAGCCTTGGGAAATTGCCGTTGTCACCGGCGAGCCCCTGGAAGAGCTGCGTCGGGCCCACACGGAGATGCTGCAGGCCGGTACGCCGCCGGGTACGGATTTTGACACGGCGAAACCCTTTGAAGGAGTTTATAAGGAGCGACAGCGGGCGCTGGGTTTTACACTGTACGGTCACCTGGGAATTGAAAGGGATGACAAAGAAAAGCGCACAGAATGGACTATAAAAGGATTCCGGGGATTCGACGCGCCGGCACTGATCGTGATTGCTGCCGATGAAACCCTCGACGACCGTGTCGCGGCATCCGATATAGGGGGCCTTGCCCAGACAATATGTCTGGCCGCTCTCGAGCACGGGCTGGGAACATGCATCAACACCCAGGGAGTGGCTTATCCTCGAGTGATGCGTCAAATAATCGGCATGCCTGAAACAAAAAAACTTCACCTCTGCATTTCCGTCGGTTATCCCGATGAAAGCCATCCGGCCAACCGCCTCATGAGCGACCGGGAACCGATGGATAACATGGTAACCTGGGTGGGTTTTTAAAAAGAGTGGGGACGTAGTTAACTATTTAACTCAACTTTCGGGATTAGCATTTATTGAGAGCAAGTGTGTTCTTTGGCAGATTAACGTAAGCAAGAGCCTCCTCCATTATCGTATCCAGGAGAGATCGTGCTGTTTTTTCACAGAAAGA
>DSBH01000111.1 GCA_011056825.1 Deltaproteobacteria bacterium
CGCCGGAGATACCCTTCGAATTCGTTAACAAGGTGATGAACAAAAAAGAGCTGTCCGGCCTGGTCGACTATGCCTACCGGGCGTGCGGGGCGAAAACCACCGTCATTCTGGCGGACCGTCTCAAGGACTTGGGGTTTCGGTACGCTACCGTGTCGGGACTTTCCATCTCCATCGACAACATGGTTATACCCGAGGGCAAGACGGATATTGTCAACCGCGCCACGGACGACGTGCTCGAGATTCAGAAGCAGTACATGGAAGGTTTGATTACCGACGGGGAGCGTTACAATAAGGTTATCGATATATGGGCCCACGCCACGGAGCGTGTCGCCGAAGAAATGCTGCACGACATCGCCACTGACGAGGTCACTGATCCATCGGGCGAGACGGTGCGCGTCGAAAGTTTTAACCCTATCTTCATGATGGCTGATTCGGGAGCCCGAGGAAGCGCCGCACAGATCCGGCAGCTCGCCGGCATGAGAGGGCTCATGGCCAAACCGTCCGGCGAGATTATTGAAACGCCGATCACGGCCAATTTCAGGGAAGGCCTGTCTGTTCTCCAGTACTTTATTTCGACTCACGGCGCGCGAAAGGGTCTTGCCGACACGGCCCTGAAAACGGCCAATTCGGGATACCTCACGCGGCGGCTCGTTGATGTCGCCCAGGATGCGATTGTCAGCGAAGAAGATTGCGAAACCCTCGACGGCATCTATGTCTCGGCCCTTGTCGAAGGTGGTGAAATAATTGAAACTGCGGGAGAACGTGTCCTCGGACGGGTGGCGCTTGAGGACGTCACCGACCCCTTCACGGGCGAAGTTATCGTAGCGGCCAATGAAGAAATCGACGAGGTGCGGGCCGAACGAATCGACCGGGTCGGCCTGGAGCGTGTGCTGATACGATCGGCGTTGACCTGCAAGAGCAAGTACGGCGTATGCGCCCGTTGCTACGGAAGGGATCTGGCCCACGGTCACCTGGTGAACATCGGAGAAGCGGTGGGAATAATCGCCGCCCAGTCTATCGGTGAACCGGGTACGCAGCTTACCATGCGGACGTTCCATATTGGGGGCACGGCCAAGTTTGAAGAACATTCAACGCTTGAAGCCCGCCATGACGGTAAGTTGAAATTTTTCAATCTTTCCGTGTCGACCAACCGGTACGGTGATACGATTGTTATGAGCCGAACAGGCGAGATTCACGTCATCGACGAGCAGGGATTGAACAGGGGAAAATATCCCGTGCCTTACGGCGCCCGCGTCAAGGTAAAAGAAGACCAGGAGGTACGCCACGGCGACCTGATCGCCGAGTGGGATCCTTACTCCATCCCGATCATTTCGGAAGTCGATGGGATCATTAAATACGGCGACATCGTCGAGGGAAAAACCATCCAGGAACAGGTGGATGAGGTGACGGGGCTTTCACGAAAGGTCGTGGTGGAACATCAGGATCCCACTCTCCGGCCCCGGGTTTCCATAAAAGGCGACGAAGGCAAGACGGTTCGCCTTCCCGGGAACAGGGGCGTCGCCCGGCATCTCATGCCTGTGGGCGCGAACATCGTAATCGTGGAGGGAGAACGGGTGAAAGCGGGCGACATCATCGCGCGAATTCCCCGGGAAACGACGAAAACGAAGGATATTACCGGCGGGTTACCGCGAGTCGCTGAACTCTTCGAAGCGCGAAAGCCCAAAGAGCACGCCGTCATTTCCGAAATCGACGGGATTGTTTCTTACGGGGACGATTTAAAGGGGAAGCGACGGGTCATAATAACGCCTGAAATAGGTGACCCCAAGGAATATCTGATTCCCAAAGGGAAGCATGTCAGCGTCCAGGAAGGCGACGTGGTCAAGGCGGGCCAGCCTCTTATGGAAGGCGCCAGCAATCCTCACGACATACTAACAATAAAGGGAGATAAGGAACTCGCCCGTTATCTGGTGGACGAAGTCCAGGAAGTCTATCGTCTGCAGGGAGTCAAGATCAACGACAAACACATCGAGATCATCGTTCGGCAGATGCTCAGAAAAGCGCGAATTGTGGACCCCGGGGACACGAAATTCCTTTCCGACGAGCAGGTCGACAGGATGCGTTTTGAAGATGAAAACACACGGATCGTAGAAAGCGGCGGGAAGCCCGCCATAGGGGAACCGCTGCTGTTGGGAATAACCAAGGCGTCGCTGAGCACGAACAGTTTCATTTCAGCAGCGTCGTTCCAGGAGACGACCCGGGTTTTGACCGAGGCGGCTTTGGCAGGGAAAACCGACCGTTTGCGGGGTCTGAAGGAAAACGTAATTATGGGAAGGCTGATCCCTGCGGGGACAGGACTTCCGGCTTACAGAAAGCTGGGCATCAAGGTGATGGGCGCCGAGGACGACGTGCCTGAAGAAACACTCCAAATAAATAGTGGTTCGGACGAGAAAAGCCTTGACACTGAGACCACGAATTGATAGATACCAGCGTCTTTGCTGCTTCCGGGCAGCGGTTGTTTGAGAAGGTTGCAGGAGGAAGAATGCCGACAATTAATCAGTTGATTCGAAAGGGAAGGGCGAAACCGTACAAGAAAACGGCGTCGCCGTCCCTGGTAGGTTGCCCCCAGCGCCGCGGTGTCTGCGTGAGGGTGTATACGACCACGCCCAAAAAGCCCAACTCGGCCTTGCGGAAAGTAGCGAGGGTACGCTTGACGAGTGGTTACGAGGTAAGTTCCTATATACCGGGCATCGGCCATAATCTTCAGGAGCATTCGGTCGTTCTCGTACGAGGCGGCAGGGTTAAGGATCTTCCCGGCGTCAGATACCATATCGTGCGAGGCACGCTCGATGCGGTGGGAGTCCAGGACAGGAAACAGGGTCGGTCGAAGTACGGTGCGAAAAGGCCGAAATAATCAGGAATGAATATATGCCGAGAAGAAGAGACATAGCAAAACGAAAACTGTTGCCAGATCCGCAGTACCATAATGTGTTGGTTACCCGTTTTATCAACAGTCTTCTCAAGCGCGGCAAAAAAAGCGTGGCGGAATCGATTCTGTATAACGCTTTCGGCATCGTGGAAGACAAAACGAAGGAACCGCCGCTGGTCATTTTCGAACGGGCTATGGAAAATGTGAAGCCTGTTCTTGAAGTAAAGTCGAGGCGGGTAGGCGGCGCCACGTACCAGGTTCCAACGGAAGTACAGCCGGAAAGGCGTGTCGCGCTGGCCATACGATGGATCATCGGCAACGCGAAGGCTCGCTCCGGAAGAAGCATGGAAGAAAAACTGGCCGCCGAATTTATTGATGCCGCCGCCAATCGGGGTTCCTCGGTGAAAAAGCGGGAAGATACCCATAAAATGGCGGAGGCGAACAAGGCATTCGCCCATTACCGGTTCTGAAAGCTTTTTGGAGATTTTTCGCCGTCGGCTGATGTTGAACCGGCGGAAAACTGAGTAGTGAGGCCGAAAATGTTCAGTCTGTGTAGTACAAGAAGAGAGTCGTCCATTTCAACTAAAGGAGGCAATGGTTATGGCGAAGAAAAAATTTGAAAGGAAGAAGCCCCATCTCAATATCGGGACAATCGGGCACGTCGACCACGGCAAGACAACATTGACGGCCGCGATCACGAAGCACCTGTCGAAACGGGGCCTGGCGGAGTTCAAGGCTTTCGATCAGATCGACAACGCCCCTGAAGAGAAGGAGCGAGGCGTAACCATTAATATAGCGCATGTGGAATACGAGACGGACAAGCGTCATTACGCACACGTCGACTGCCCCGGTCACGCCGACTATATAAAAAACATGATATCCGGAGCAGCTCACATGGATGGCACTATTTTGGTCGTTGCCGCCTCCGACGGTCCTATGCCCCAGACGCGTGAGCATATTCTTCTCGCCCGGCAGGTACAGGTTCCTTCCATCGTTGTGTTTATGAACAAGATTGATCTCGTGGATGACCCGGAACTGCTGGATCTTGTAGAGCTGGAACTGCGCGAGCTTCTTACGGATTACGAATTTCCGGGCGACGAGCTGCCGATTATTCGCGGGTCGGCGCTGAAAGCCCTGGAAACAGATGATTCGGATTCGGAAGATGCCAAGTGTGTATGGGAACTGATGGAAGCAGTCGATACGTTTGTTCCAGAGCCTGTGAGGGACCTGGACAAGCCGTTCCTTATGCCCATCGGGGATGTATTCACCATATCCGGGCGGGGTACCGTGGTAACAGGACGAGTCGACAGAGGTATTGTTAAAACCGGTGACGAGATCGAGGTTGTCGGAATCCGTCCCACTTTCAAGACCGTCTGCACGGGCGTTGAGATGTTCCGGAAAACCCTGGATGAAGGCCGTGCCGGTGATGACGTCGGTATCCTGCTCAGGGGTACAAAACGTGATGAAGTGGAACGGGGGCAGGTCGTGGCCAAGCCCGGTTCGATCACGCCGCATACGAAATTCAAGGCCCAGGTCTACGTCCTGACCAAGGAGGAAGGCGGGCGGCATACACCCTTCTTCGAAGGCTATCGTCCCCAGTTTTATTTCAGAACGACTGACGTTACCGGCGTGGTTCACCTTCTCGAGGGCGTCGAAATGGTTATGCCGGGGGACAATGTCGAACTTCAGGGCGAATTGATAACGCCCATCGCCATGGAAGAACAGTTGCGGTTTGCTATTCGGGAAGGCGGAAGGACCGTCGGTGCCGGAGTTGTAAGCAAAATTATAGAATAACGGAAAACAGGAAGAGCGTTCAGGTTCATACACATGGAAAACCAGAAGATCAGGATTCGCCTTAAGGCGTATGATTACAAGCTGCTGGACCGGTCGGCGGAAGAAATCGTCGAAACGGCGAAGAGGACGGGTGCCCGCGTAGCCGGGCCGATTCCGCTTCCCACCGACATTAATCGTTATTGCGTTAATCGGTCGCCCCACGTGGACAAAAAATCGAGGGAGCAGTTTGAAATTCGGACCCATAAGCGCCTGATCGACATTATTGAACCAACCCAGTCGACAGTCGATACCCTTATGAAGCTCGACCTGTCGGCGGGCGTGGACGTGGAAATAAAGTTGTAAGGGTAAGGTAATACCCAGGGGAGACGGGTAATGTGCATAGCCGGTCTCCTCCTTTTTTCTCACATAACGGGTACAACGGCTTCGTAAAAGACTTGCTGCAGGGGCGTTCACGATTACCGCTTCAGTAGAGTTGAAGAAGGAAGAATGTGAATAATCGTTCTTCAGCGCTGCAGAGCGGTTTTGACTGTTGATGGTACAGGCTTTGCGGCGGTAGTCGGTGGATGAAAAGCTGTTTTTATTCAGATGGATGGACAGGGGTTTCTGAGAGTTTATAATCAATGGGAAACGTGTCGGCTATGGAACGGGGATTGATAGGCAAAAAACTTGGAATGAGCCAGGTGTTTTGGGGTGATGGGTCAGTCATCCCGGTTACCGTCATTGAGGCGGGACCCTGTGTCGTTACGCAGAAGAAAACGAAAGAGACCGATGGATATGATGCCGTACAGATCGGTTTCGAGCGGCGGCGGGAGAAACGGACCACGAAGCCTCTCCAGGGACACTTCGAGAAGGCCGGCAAGGGGTGTTTCAGAATTCTCAGGGAATTTCGGACGGACAATCCCGATGAATATGAACTGGGGCAGGAGCTGACGGCGGAAATATTCGACGTTGGTGACCGCATTGATGTAGTGGGAACGACGAAAGGTCGGGGATTCGCAGGCGTAATCAAAAGGCACGGCTTCCACGGAGGCAGAGCGACTCACGGATCAATGTTTCATCGTGCCCCGGGTTCCATCGGTGCCAGCGCTTACCCGTCACGGGTGTTCAAGGGAACGAAGATGCCGGGCCAGATGGGAAACGTGAGAAAGACCGTTCAGAATCTCGTTGTAGTCGGCGTCAGTCCTGAGAGGAATCTGATCCTCGTCAGGGGCGCGGTGCCGGGCAGCGTCAGCGGTATTGTCCTGATCAAGGACGCCGTTAAAGCATAAACATTCGGAGAGAGTATGATGGCCCTTCAGGCGATATACGATATTAACAACAACAAGGTCGGAGAAATCGACCTCGATGATCGAGTGTTTGCAGTTCCCGTCAACAGGCACGTCTTGTACGAAGTGACAACCATGCAGTTGGCGCGGCGCAGGGGAGGAACCGCTGCGACGAAGGGACGGAGCGACGTTCGGGGAGGCGGAAAAAAGCCCTGGCGCCAGAAGGGGACGGGTCGTGCGAGAGCCGGAACCACAAGATCACCCCTGTGGAAAGGCGGCGGGGTTGTTTTTGGGCCGAAGCCGCGGGACTATTCCTACAAAGTTCCGAGAAAAGTGCGCAAGGCGGCGCTCAGGTCAGCTCTCAGCATGAAGTTGCAGGAGAACAGATTGCTGATTCTGCGGGATATCTCGCTGGACGAGATCAAAACACGAAAATTCAGGGAGATTCTCGATCGTTTCGGGTTGGCACAGGCACTGTTCGTGATTCACAGGGATGACGAGGTCCTGGGAAAATCATCGAGAAATATACCGACCGTCAAAATGATGCGGGCCGAAGGAATCAATGTCTATGATCTGTTGAAGTACGACACGGTGGTGCTTACGGAACCGTCGGTCAAGATGATAGAGGGGGCACTGCTTTCATAATGGAACTGTATGATATTATCAAGAAACCCCTGATCACGGAAAAAAGTACGATCCTCCGTGAAGGATCAAATGCATACGTGTTCGAGATCAATCGACAGGCGACGAAAATAGAAGTACGTCGCGCCGTCGAGAAAATATTTAAGGTGACCGTAAAGGATGTAAGAACGGTCAACATGCGGGGCAAAAAGAAAAGACATGGCAGAATCATCGGCAGGAGGAACCACTGGAAAAAAGCAGTTGTAACTCTCGCTCCGGGTGATTCGATTGACGTATACGGCGGTATATAAAGGATACAAGGCAGGCTGAAAAATGGCGATCAAGACATACAAACCCACATCGCCCGGGAGGCGGTTCCAGACAAGCGCGAGTTTCGAGGAACTGACGAAGAGTGAACCGGAAAAATCACTTCTTCTTCCTCTCAGGAAATCGGGCGGGCGGAACAATTACGGAAGGATGACTAGCCGTTACAAGGGCGGCGGTCACAAGCGCAAATACCGGGTTATTGATTTCAAGCGTGAGAAAACGGATATACCGGCTCGCGTTACGGCTATTGAATATGATCCGAACCGATCGTCGAGGATCGCGCTCATCTGCTACGCCGACGGTGAGAAACGTTACATTCTGGCCCCGGTGGGACTGAATCCCGGTGACGGGGTTATCAGTAGTGAAAGTGCAGACGTAAAACCCGGGAATACGCTTCCGCTTAAGAATATTCCTCTGGGAACGCTGATTCACAATCTTGAACTGAAGGCCGGCAAGGGAGGACAGATAATTCGGAGCGCCGGTTCATACGGGCAGTTAATGGCGCGGGAAGGTTCTTACGCGCAGATTCGTCTTCCCTCGGGAGAAGTTCGCAAGGTGCGAGTCGAATGCAAAGCGACCATAGGCCAGGTGGGCAACATAGAACATGAGAACGTGAGTCTGGGCAAGGCGGGCAGGTCGCGTTGGCTCGGAGTCCGTCCCCATGTACGTGGCGTGGTGAAAAATCCCGTTGATCATCCCATGGGAGGCGGTGAAGGGCGATCTTCCGGTGGCAGGCACCCCTGCACGCCCTGGGGTGTGCCCACGAAAGGCTACAAAACTCGGAAAAACAAATATTCCGATAAATATATCGTTAAGAAGAGAGGGTAAAAAAGCGTGGCGCGTTCGATAAAAAAAGGTCCCTATATTGAGGATAGGCTCCTGCAAAAGGTCCGGAAGGCCGAGGAGAGCGGCAGCAGAACGGTGATCAAAACCTGGTCGCGCCGGTCAACCATTGTTCCCGAACTACTGGGGCATACATTTGCGGTGCACAACGGGAAAAAATTCATCCCCGTCTACGTGACCGAAAATATGGTAGGACACAAACTCGGGGAATTCTCTCCGACGAGAACGTTTTATGGTCATGCGGGAGACAGAAAGTCTAAACTGAAGAGAAAGTAGAAAACCGGGAACGGGAGTTTCGTGGGGTCAGGGATACATGGAAGCGAAGGCTATAGTCAGATATGTGCGTATTTCGCCGCAGAAAACGAAGCTGGTGGCCGATCTTATTCGCGGCAAAAAGGTGAACGACGCTAAGGTGATTCTTCAGTACACCGAGAAG
>DSBH01000243.1 GCA_011056825.1 Deltaproteobacteria bacterium
CGATATATGACCATAGGCACTGCGAAACCGACGGAGGAAGATCGTCAACAGGTGCCTCACCACATGATCGACGTGGCTGACCCCGACGAAACGTTCAGCGCCGCACGCTACGCGGTGGAAGCGTCCGGAGTCGTCGACAGCCTGCTGGAAAAGGGCGGGACGGTTTTTGTGACCGGCGGAACGGGTCTGTATATAGAGGCTCTGCTGGGAGGACTGATAGAAACGCCTCCAGCCGACCCGGAACTGCGGCGTTACTACCGGGATCTGGCTGACCTGTACGGAACAGGGCATTTATATGAAATGCTTCAAAAAAATGATCCGGCATCGGCGGCGGCTATACATCATCACGATATAGTGAGGATTATTCGGGCGCTGGAAGTATTAAAACACACCGGGGCATCGGCAGCCGGCAGGAGGCAGAAGCACGCATTTTCGGAAAAACGATACGAATGCCTGAAAATCGGAATTATACTTGAAAGGCGCGACCTGTTCCAAAGGATAAACGAACGTGCGGACGCGATGGTTCACGGCGGTCTTGTTGAAGAAACGGAGCGGCTGCTGGGCAGGGGGTACGATCCTTCATGCCCGTCGCTGACGGCGTTCAGTTATCGCCACATTATTGAATATCTGAAAGGGAAACTGGACAAGGATGAGGCGGTACGGCGGTTAAAACGCGACACCAGGAATTACGCGAAGCGTCAGATTACCTGGTTCAAACGGGACCGTGACATTGTCTGGCACGAAACGGGCGAAAGGGAAGCGGCTGTTGAAAAAATATCCCGTTTTCTTTTCCGGCATTCCAGGTCAACACGCTCAACGGTGAATGATTCATCCGCTCACGAGAAGGCGGATTGAGACAGACAAGGAAACTACTTGACTTCGCGGGGTCATGAATATAATTAAGCAACCGCGTGTATGCGGCCGCCGGGTTAAAGCAAGGCCCGCTGGACAGGTCGGCGGGATCGCGGCTTTGATTCGGGGCCGGTAACGGGTGGGTGATGAACGTAAATCCTGCAAGAGTGCCGGACAGGCGTCGTGAAAAACGCCGCAGATCAACGGTGTGTTTTGTTATCCTGGCCGCGGTTATCACCGCGGGTGCGGCGTCCTGTTCCACAGCTGACCGAACGGCCATGCGTTTTCTCGACACGGCCGAACATCACACGTACACGGGCATTGTTCTCATTGAGCAGGAAAAGTACGACGACGCGGAACGGGAATTTGAACGCGCGGTTCAGCTTAATGACAAGTCGGCCCTCGGATACGCCGGACTGGCGCTTATCAGGGCCGGCCGGGGACAGACTGAAGAGGCCCTCCGCCTTATCGAGAAGGCGGAACAGTGTGCCAGGGACGCCCGCGAACAACTGTTCATACACGTGGCACGAATACGCCTGTACACGCTGAGCCGCAGACCTACAAACTGGGTTGAGCTGGCACAACAGGAATTTGAAAGTGCTATTGCCGTCGATCCACGATCTGCGCCGGCTTATTATTTCATGGGCCTGGCCCGCATGAGGAATCACGAATTTGAAAAAGCGGCGCGCCACTTTATCAAAGTGCTTGACTTGAATGACGGTTATGTTGAACAGGCCGATCGGCAGTGGAAGAGGGCCATGACCATCTCCGCCGCCGAACCGATGTCCTTTCGAGTCGAAGAAGCTGCACTGGCCGACACATTGACCCGGGGAAGCCTGGCGCTTTTCCTGGTGGAAGAATTACGGGTCGATGAACTTTACCACGGTCTCGGATTGTACGACGATTCAGCGGCGCCGGAAAAACAACCTTCCGATATTGAAATTCATCCGTGCCGGCGGGAAATCGAAAAAGTAGCGGCATTGCGCATTCAGGGTCTCGAGCCGTATCCCGACGGAGATTTTTATCCCGATGACGTTGTTTCCCGTCTCAACATGGCCATCGTACTCTACGGCATACTCGTCAAGGTGACCGGCGACGAGCAACTGGCCGATCGCTATGTGTCTCCTTCCGAACCCGGCGAAGAGGGGAAGGAGCATTCTCTTCACGAAGCCGCCCGTGTAATCATCGCCCGGGATATCATGGAACCGGAGCTGTTCACCTCGACCGAACTGGCTCCCTATGAGCCCATCTCGGGAGACAGGGCGCTCATGGCGATACATAATTTCAAAGAAGCCCTGCTTATCGGTTTTTAGCGTTCCGCGCGACAAAAATATCATCAACACACAGGATTAGGATTGAGAACATGAAACAGAATAATCTGACAAAATCGTACGATCCCGCAGCTGTTGAATTGCGGTGGTATCAGGAATGGATGGACAAGGGGCTGTTCAGGGCCGAAGATGAAAGCGACAAACCGCCGTTTTCAATCGTCATACCTCCACCCAACGTGACGGGCATGCTGCACATGGGACATGCCCTGAACAACACTCTGCAGGATGTCATTATCAGGTTCAAGCGCATGCAGGGCTATAACGCGCTTTGGATGCCGGGAACGGATCATGCGGGAATCGCGACCCAGAACGTTGTCGAGCAGGAACTTGCACGTGAAGAAACGTCACGCCACGAAATCGGACGCGAAAAATTTATCGAACGAGTCTGGAGCTGGCGTGAAAAATACGGCGGCATCATTCTCAACCAGCTTCAGAAACTTGGTTGTTCCTGCGACTGGTCGCGGGAGCGTTTCACCATGGACGAGGGGCTGTCGCGCGCCGTCCGCGAGGTGTTTGTACGACTGTACCGGGACGAACTTATATATCAGGGCGATTACATCGTCAACTGGTGCCCGCGGTGCCACACGGCCATATCGGACCTCGAAGTGGAATACGAGCAGGAGGAAAGCTGCCTCTGGCACATCCGCTACCCTCTCGTCGACGGATCCGGCGAAATAGTCGTTGCCACGACGAGACCCGAGACCATGCTGGGGGATACCGCGGTCGCGGTGCATCCCGATGATGAGCGATACCGCTCGATGGTGGGGAAAAAGGTCCTCCTGCCCCTGATGAATCGGGAAATACCGGTTATCGCCGATTCGTACGTGACGAGCGAATTCGGAACAGGCGCCGTCAAAATCACTCCTTCGGCCGATCCCAACGACTTCGCCATGGCCCAGCGGCAGGGTCTCGAGATTATGTCCATTATGGACGGGAGCGCCATAATCAACGAAAACGGCGGAATCTACCAGGGTCAGGACTGTATCACCTGCAGGAACAACGTGGTGGAAGACCTGAAAGTCGGGGGATATTTTGTCAAGGAAGAACCCTACTCCCACAATGTCGGACGGTGCTACCGGTGCAAAACAAACGTTGAGCCGATGATTTCAAAGCAGTGGTTCGTAAAGGTTCAAAAACTCGCCAAGGCCGCCACCGCAGCAGTGATAAAAGGCGAAACAAAGATTATACCTCCTCTCTGGGAAGCAACCTACTTCGAATGGCTTGAAAATATCCGCGACTGGTGCATATCACGCCAGATATGGTGGGGACACCGCATACCCGTCTGGTATTGCGACGATTGCGGCGAAATCATCGCGGCCGTGGAAGAACCGGCGGCCTGCACAAAATGCGGGGGCACATCGCTCAGGCAGGACGAGGACGTGCTCGATACCTGGTTCAGTTCGGCCCTCTGGCCCTTCTCGACGCTCGGCTGGCCCGACAATACAAAGGCGCTGAAAACATTTTACCCCACGTCGCTGCTTGTCACGGGGTTCGATATTATATTTTTCTGGGTAGCCCGCATGATGATGATGGGACTGTACGTCATGAAGGAAGTTCCCTTCCGGGATGTCTATCTTCACGCGCTGGTTCGAGATGAGCGGGGCGAGAAGATGAGCAAGTCAAAGGGTAACAGTATCGACCCCCTGACGATGATCGACCGCTACGGCGCCGACGCCTTTCGTTTTACCCTTGCCGCGTTCACGGCCCAGGGCCGCGACGTCAAGATGTCGGAGGCAAGAATCGAGGGATACCGTAATTTTATTAATAAAATATGGAACGCCTTCAGGTTCTGCATGATGAATCTCGAGGATTACCGGGAAGACCGGGATACCCCTCGAAATGACGATTATTCGTTTCCCGACCGGTGGATCCGCCACAGGCTGAACCAGAGCGTGGACGAAGTGATCCGGGCACTGGACGAGTACCGTTTCAATGACGCGGCAGCGGAACTCTACCAGTTCTTCTGGCATGAATTCTGTGACTGGTATCTCGAGCTGGCAAAGACAGTGCTTTACTCGGAAGATGACTCCGGCAGAAAGCGGGCCGCGCAGGAAACGCTGCTTCTGGTGCTGAGAACTGTCATCAAACTCCTGCATCCCTTTATTCCCTTCGTTACCGAGGAAATATGGCAGACGATATCCGAAGACGGCGGGTCCATCATGACGGCGGATTACCCCCGGCCCTCGGGGGACATGGAGGACAACGAGGCTGCGAAGAAAGTAGAAACGATACGAAGCGTCATAACCGCCGTCCGCAACATACGGGGCGTCATGAGAGTGCCCTTCGGCACGAAACTCAAGGTAACGGCTTTGTGCCCCGACGCGGAAAAGAAAAAGATTCTCGAAGAAGGCTCCCGCTATGTTCTTGATCTTGCCAACCTGAACGGATTCGACGTTCTTGAAGGTGAGGAGACTATTTCCGGTGCCGCGGTGGCCGTGGCTGACTCGGTCAAGGTCCACGTGTTCCTGGGAGACGCCGTTGACATTCCGGCGGAGCGCACCCGACTCGAAAAAGAAGTGAAGAAGATCGACAACGACCTCGAGCGCGTGTCCAGGAAACTGGGGAACCAGGACTTCAGGGAAAAGGCTTCGGAAGACGTAGTCAGGAAGGAAGAGGCAAAATACGCCGACCTGCGGGAACGCGGGACGGTACTCAGGGATGCACTGCATAACCTCGAAGCAATGGGAAGCTGAGGGAAAAATCATGGACACGGCTGCTCTTGTAAGGCGTGCGCTGGAAGAGGACCTCGGGTCGGGTGACGTGACGTCCGGCTCGCTGCTCGAAGGCGATGAAAAGGGCGCGGGGCGTGTATTCGCCAAGAGCGAACTGGTTGTAGCTGGTATCGACGTGTTCCGCGAGGTGTTTCACGCCCGGGATGCAGGCATCCGGCTCGAGGCGCTGACGGCGGACGGCGAACGGTTGAAGCCGGGAAATGACATCGCACGGATCTCGGGATCTCTCAGGAGCATTCTTGAAGCCGAGCGGACAGCCCTGAATTTTTTACAACGGATGTGCGGCATTGCGACAATGACGGCGCGTTTCGTCCAGGCTGCCGGAGAAAGCGGGGCGCGTATACTGGATACGAGAAAGACAACGCCGGGATTGCGGGTGCTTGAAAAACACGCCGTTCGTGTCGGGGGCGGCCTGAATCACCGGTTCGGGCTTGATCGCGGCGTTCTCATCAAGGAAAACCATATCACGGCGGTCGGCGGCATTACCGAGGCGGTCATCCGGGTGCGGAAAGCGGCTCCGCCGACATTCACCGTCGAGGTGGAAGTGCGAAACATGGATGAGGTGCGGGAAGCCGTTGAATGCGGCGCAGATATCATCATGCTCGACAATATGAACCGCGACGAACAGGCAGAGGCGGTAAAGTTAATCGCGAAGCGAGCCCTTGTGGAGGCATCGGGGAACGTCACGCTTGAGACCGTGCGTGATATAGCCGAAACAGGCGTGGACTTCATATCCGTGGGAGCTTTGACCCATTCTGCTCCCGCGGCGGACATTTCGCTGGTTCTGGAATGACCACGAATTCTGTGAACAAACCTTTTCCCTACACTGAACTACAGCGTCGATTGGCGGGAACGCGTTTCGGCGGAACGGTTCATTTTCTTGAAACAACAGATTCCACGAACACAGTCGCTCTTGAATTGGCAGAGGGGGGCGCTCCGGAAGGCGACCTGGTAATTGCCGACAGGCAGAAACAGGGGCGCGGAAGACTCCCCGGTCGGAATTGGCAATCACCGGCAGGGCGGAATCTCTATGTTTCCGCCATATTGAGGCCGATGACGAATCCTTCGAAAGCAGCAACGCTTACGTTGACCGCGGGCGTGGCCGTGGCCGAAGCACTGGAGGCCTGGTGCCCGGGCCGGGTTTCAATCAAATGGCCGAACGACGTCAACATCGGAGGGAAAAAAGTATCGGGAATTCTGACGGAAATGAGGACCAGAGGAGACAGCGTAGACTTCGTCGTTGTCGGAATCGGCGTCAACATTTTCATGAAATTCGATGAATTCGACGAGCAATTCCGGCACCGGGCGACCTCGCTTCTGGAGGAAACAACACATACACTCGACCGTGTCGATGTCGCGGCGGCCGTTCTGCGTTCGCTGGATCGATGGTACGAGACATACAGCAGGGAGGGATTCGCGCCGGTGAGAAGCAGGTGGCTCGATCGAGCGGGCACAGTGAACGAAAGAGTAACAGTCGACGACCGAGGTTCGAGTAAAAAGGGAATCGTCAGGGGCATAGACGAAGAGGGTGCGCTGCTTCTTGAGGATGAAGCGGGATCAGTCGTTCGGATTCTATCGGGAGATGTACTGGTGCAATAAAGGCGTCGTCAGGCGCGTATAACGTGACGGCTGCCGAATCGACAAAAAGGAGGAAACGCCATGTTGCTCGTACTCGACGTGGGGAATACAAACACAGTTCTCGGCCTGTATGAGGAAGACAGGCTCGTGCAATGGTGGCGTGTCAGGACGATATCGAACAACACGGTCGATGAGTACGGCATGCTGATACTTGAGCTGATCGGAACGGTCAACGTTGAACCGAAACGAATCGACGCAATAATCATCTCCTGCGTGGTTCCCCCCATGCTGAATATTCTCGCGCCGCTCTGCGAAAAATATTTTTACATGAAACCCTTCATTGTGGGACCCGGCATAAAGACGGGCATGCCGATCTACTACGACAACCCCCGTGAAGTTGGCGCGGACCGTATTGTCAACGCCGTGGCTGGCCACGCCAAGTACGAGGGGAACCTCATCATCGTCGATTTCGGTACAGCCACCACCTTCGACCACGTGACAGAAAAGGGCGATTATATGGGTGGATGCATCGCACCGGGAATAGTTATTTCAACGGAAGCCCTGTTTGCCCGGGCGTCGAAACTTCCCCGCGTGGAATTCAAAAGGCCGAAGCGCATCGTCGCCAAGGACACCGTCAGCAGCATGCAGGCGGGCATCATGTTCGGCTATGCCGGGCTTATCGACGGTATCGTGGAACGAATGAAGACGGAGATACAGCAGCAGGTTACCGTCGTTGCGACAGGGGGACTCGCCGGCATCATCGCGCCGGAGACGCGAAGTATCGACGTGGTGGACGACATGTTGACCCTCGAGGGACTGCGCATCATTTACGAAAGGAACACCTGAGCATCGACTGCCGCCTTCCAGCGGGCAATATGTTCGGCGGACAGACGTGCGCGAAACGCCCCGCGTTCTTTTTTTTGTATCCTTTTTTCCAGTCGCGGAAAAAGTCCGAAATTAACATTCATCGGTTGAAATGGAAGGGTATCCCTGTTGGTGACATGCGTAACCAGCGCACCGATAGCCGTTTCCGGCGGAGGGGGAGTGCAGGATGTTCCTCCGGCGAGAAGAGCCGCGTTGATGCCCGCGAGCAGGCCGGAGGCGGCCGATTCGAGATATCCTTCGACGCCCGTTATCTGCCCGGCGAAAAAAACTCCCGGCCTGGATCGTAACTCCAGGTGTTCCGTCAGGAGACGCGGCGAATCGATGAACGTATTCCTGTGAATGCTTCCGTAACGCGCGAATTCGGCATCTTCAAGACCGGGGATCATTCTAAAAATGCGTTTTTGCTCGGGATAGGCGAGTTTCGTCTGAAAACCGACGATATTGTAAAGCGATCCCTGAAGGTTTTCACGCCTCAATTGAACCACGGCCCAGGGCTGCTTGCCTGTACGCGGGTCCATGAGTCCGACCGGTTTCATCGGACCGTAGCGAAGCGTGTCGATACCCCGTCGTGCCAGTACTTCTATGGGCAGGCACGCTTCGAAGCAGCGTCTGTCTTCGAAACCATGTAATTGAATTTCCCGTCCGGCTACGATTTCCCGATGCAGGTTTTCGTATTCGTCGTGATCGAGGGGGCAGTTGATGTAATCGCCTTCGCCTTCCTGGTAGCGGGAAGCCATGAA
>DSBH01000287.1 GCA_011056825.1 Deltaproteobacteria bacterium
GGATTATTGAGGGAAGGTGCTCGTGGCTTCGGAAAAAGAAATCACATCAACGGAAAAGTTGCTTGACGTCATACGTGGCGGCGCCGAGAAGCAGGAAAGCGGAGCGTCGGATGAAGTCCCGGTGCGGGAGTCGCACGAATCGCTTTTGACGGGGCGTTTTGCCCGGCAAAAGGGCGTCACCATCGGCATTGATGTCGGCTACTCGCGAATCCGGTTTGTCACCGTGTCGCAGGGCTCCCATAAGCGATGGAAGCTTCTTGATTACGGGAGCTTCGCCATTCCGATCGACATGGAAAAGGGAACGCCCGCGTTCACGGCATTTCTCAAGGAAAGTCTCGCGAAATATTGTGGACCTCCGGGGAAAGCCGATCTGTGGGCCATGATGTCGGCGGCAAACGTGGAGGTCTGCAATTTCGCGGTTCCCGTGGTGGCAAGGAAAGAGCTTGAAAATGTCGTGCTCTGGTCGGCTAAGAAGGAACTCGATTTCAACGAATCGGAGAGCGTCTTCGACTATGAAGTGCAGGGTGAGATTGTTGAAAGCGGCGTCGAAAAACTTGGAATTCTCTTTTACACCGTTCCACGGAAGAACGTCGAGGAGACAAGAGAACTCTTTGACGCGGCGGGATATCCCCTGACGGGGCTGACCATTGCCCCGATGGCCCTTCAGAATATTTTCAGGACCGACTGGGTGCCCGCCCAGGACCGTACCATCGCGTCGTTGTATATCGGGCGGGGATGGTCGCGGATTGACATTTTTTCGGGCGGAGATCTCGTTATGACGCGGGGCATCAAGGCCGGCATCAACAGCATGGCGGAATCACTGGTCGACGAATATCCCGCGTGGCGGCAAAGCGCCGCACGTGAGGCGTCGCACGCGGACATCCCCGAGTCGGGCGATGCCGTTCTCGAACTGAGCGGTGCTCAGCAGGCTGATGCAACGCCGGATCTCGACCAGGCCCGACAACTCATACAGGCGCTCAGTCCCGACTCGAAGCCGGAAACAGAACTTGCCGAACGGTTCGGGCTGAACGATGAAGCGATTTTCACCTTGATCAGACCGGCCTTGGAGCGTCTCGTGCGCCAGGTGGAACGGACCTTTGAACATTATGTCGTCAATATGGGTCGTGAAACGATAAGCGCCATTTACCTGTCAACAGCCATGAACGTATGTCCTCCCATGGTCGACTATATAGCAGGTCAGCTTGACACATCCTGCGACATTCTCGATCCGCTCGACCCGTCCCACCCCTGGGTGGAGGGAGCGACGGCGGAAGAAAGCGTTTCCGAGCGTTCGGCGTATGTTCCCGTGCTCGGGGTGGCCCTTTCACATCAATCCCATACGCTGAACCTGATTTACACAAAAGAAGATCAAAAACAGCGAAAAAAATATCTGCTTGCAAATTATGTCGCCCTGGCCGTCATCGGCGTGCTTTTGTTGAGCGGCGTCGGCTGGTATGCATGGTGCGACCGGGTGGTTGCGGGTAAGCAGGATCGTGTCGCCCGCCTTGAACAGCAGGTGCAGAAGGGTATCGAAATCACTGAAGCGTCCGTCAGAAACATGGTGGCCGATCTCAAGCAGGAACGGCAGCGCGCGCGGGAAATGCGCGATCGCTATCTGTCGGCGGCGGTTTTCGGCGAAGTGTCGTCAGTGACTCCCGAAAAGATAAAGGTAATGAACATCAAGACGGTCCTGGACGGTATGCCGGCAGGCGAAAAAGGCGATTCATCCCGGGGTGTTCAACGGAACATGTTGATAGACGGTTTCGTAACGGGTGTTTCCGACACGCTGGACGCCGATCTGATCGATTATGTCATGAACATTCAGTCGTCACCGCTTTTCGAGCGGGTGGTTATCAATGCAAAAGTTCCCGAAACGATAGAGGGGCAGGAGGTCCTTCGATTCACCCTGACGGCTTCCATGGAGGTGCCTTCAACGTGATTAGCCGAAATGTTCAAAAAGTTGAATCGAAAAGCGGTATTTTTTTGATACTATTTCTCGGATTTCTGGTACTTGTGCTGTTTTTCTTTCTCTGGATCAGGCCGCTGCAGGCGACGTCCGACAGGCTCGACAGGCGGGAGACGGAGCTCAAGCTCCAGTACGAAAAACAGCAGCGTCTCGCGCCGGTGTACCAGCGGCTGATAAGCCGGGATTTTCCCGGTGCACTGGAGTCTCTGGAAGTTCCCGAAAAGGGCCCCCTCCCGGAAGTGGAGATCGCTTCAATTATTCCTTACTTCAGGATGATGGCACGTGACGCGGGGCTCGTTATGCAGTCGGTGAATCCCCAACTTGCCACCCTGGAAACGACGCCTGAGTTTCTTGCCGTCGATGTCGAGATAGCAGGTAATTACCTGGCGTTCAGGGATTTTATTTTTGCGCTGGCAAAACTTCCCTACCTGGGCGGCATTGAAAAGATTTCCGTGCGGCAGGTGGGAACAGGGGCCGATGACAAGGAGATCTCGATGAAACTCTGGCTCATCATCGGCTGATAAGAGGGAACAGTTGCATTCAATTTCCTGAAAAGGTTCTGACATTGAAGAATATCAGCAAACGAGAAAAAATCATTCTGGCCGTCGTGGGGATTGTTCTTCTGTATGGTCTTTTTGATATTTTTATACTGCAGGGGAATACAGGCAAGGCGCCGACGGCCGGTCCAGTGAACGTGGAACAGCATCTGAAGGAGACCGACGAGCTTGTCGTCTCCGCCACGTCCGCACTCAATGAAAGCGAACTTGCCGCCGTCGATGTTTATATAATCGATAAGGCGGGAAGAGCGTGGCCGCGGGATCCGTTTTTCGTCGGGATGCCCACGGAGCGTGTTGAGATGGCTGCGGGCGACAAGGAACTCCGCGTGAGTTTCTCATATTCGGGGTTTATAGAAATGGGAGCCGCGCAGATGGCTATAATAAACGGCGTCGATTACCGGGTTGGAGAGGATCTTGAGATACCCGGTTATATTCTGCGCAGCGTCAGTCCCCAACAGGTCGTCATCGAGCACAAGGAACTACGGCAGCGTGTTACCGTACCCTTCAGGGAGGATTATTAGAAATGACAGCAGGAAGGCCGGCATACAAAGGCTTTCAACTGAAAGCAGCGGACGGGAAATGTAAAAAGGGGGTGGTCGTCGCTTTCGCGGCCTGCATATCATTGCTCTTTTTATGTGCGGGATGCGGACCCAAGAAGGAGCTGGCGAAGGATCCCTTTTTCGAAAAATGGGACCTTATGGCCGAAGAAAGTCAGGGGAAATCGCCGAAGGCGCGCGAACGAGTTCTTGACATTCCCGGCGATCCTTCCGAAGCGGAAATGGATGAGACAGAGCTGCTCAAGAAAATGGAGGAGAAGGAACTTCCTCATCAGAAGGTAACCCTTAAAATGAGGAATGCCGATGTTCCCACGGTTCTTCGGGCGCTGGCGCGGGCGGCCGACCAGAACATTTTGATGAGAACGGAAGTAACGGGTACGGTAAGCGTCGATTTCGAGGAAGTTCCCTGGGACGAGGCCTTTGTGAGCATCCTTCGTTCCCGTGGATTGAGTTACCTCTGGGAAGGCGATATCATTCGCGTGGCGACCTTCGAGTGTCTCGAAAACGATCTAAAATGGCAGGAGATTCGAGAAAAGCGCATGCAGCAGCAGATTATGCGAAGCCGCATGGCGCCGCTTCATACCATGGCGATTCCCGTGGATTATGCCGATGCGAAAAAGCTTAGAGAAAACCTGGTTGAATTCCTGACAAAAAAAGAAGATGGCGAGCCGTACGGTTCCATCCGTGTGAATGAACACACAAATTCTCTGATTGTCCAGGCGACGCGGGCTGATCTTGAGCGCATTGTCCCACTGATTGACAAGATGGATCAGCCCACGGCCCAGGTCCGCATCGAGGCCACAATCGTCGAAACAACCAGTGATATGGCGCGGGACCTTGGCGTTCGGTGGGGCGGTCTCTATCGTAATGTTGCGGGAAGTAGGGATTACTGGATCACTCCGGGCGGATCGGGCGGCGCCACGCCGACCGATCCGGCGAGTGGCGGATATACGCCGACCGACGGCAGTTCGCGGGGGCTGAGCGGCCAGGGCATGGGCGTTAATTTTCCGACGAGTTCCAGCGCCATGCAAACGGCCGGCGGGTTCGGATCGCTGGGTCTGATGTACGGCACGATCGGCGGCAGTATCCTTGAACTGCAGCTCCAGGCGTTGCAAAGCGAAGGGAAATTAAACATTCTTTCCCGGCCTTCGATCACGACGCTGGACAACCAGATGGCCTTTACGGAAAACGGTCAGAGAGTGCCCTTCGTGACCATCGACGAAGACGGCGACCAGACGGTTAAATTCGAAGACGCGGTGCTCCGGCTGGAAATCACGCCTCACGTTATTGATGATGACACCCTGAAAATGAAAATCATCATCAAGAAAGACGAAGTTGATTTTAGCGTCGATGTCAGGGGCAACCCCGGCATTATCAAGAAACAGACCGACACCACGCTAATTGTCAACAACGGCGAAACGATTGTCATTTCGGGCCTGAGTAAACAACAGAACCGGAACAGCGATGCGGGTGTTCCCTGGTTGAATGAAATTCCCGTTCTGGGCTGGCTGTTTAAAAGCCAGGGACGAAGCCAGTCGATGGAAGAAGTGTTGATCTTCATCACGCCGCGCATATTGGAAACTGAGGGGGGCGCCGCCGGTTGAGGTGACGGAGAAAGGTCGGCGCGCAAGCGCAGAGATCAAGGGCCATGGAATATTATCGAATTCTTAACTTGACCAGAGAGCCCTTTTCCAGCTCACCCGAACCGGATTTTTTCTATGAATCCCGGCATCACGTTGAGTGCCTGCAAAAGCTGGAACTGGCGCTGAGGCTTCGCCGCGGGCTGAGTGTCATCATAGGGCACGTGGGTGCCGGCAAGACGACGCTGTCGCGCCAGCTCATCCGGAAGTTCGCGTCAGATCCCGAAGTGGAAACTCACCTGATGCTCGATCCCCATTTCAGCACGGAAATGGAATTCTTGGCATATGTGGCCGGACTTTTCGGCGTTGCCGGCGACGATGGTTCGCCTGCCAGTGCGTGGCAGTTGCGGGAACGGATCAAGAACTATCTTTTTCAACAGGCGGTTGAACAGGGCAGACTAGTAGTGCTAATCATCGATGAAGGACAGAAAATTCCAGATTTCGCCATGGAAAGTCTTCGGGAATTTCTGAACTACGAAACAAACGAGCACAAGTTGCTGCAGATCGCCATATTCGGGCAGGATGAGTTCCGGGAGAATCTCGCGTGTCATCCAGGCTTCGCGGACCGGGTCACGCTGACGTATTACCTGGGTCCTCTCAATTACAGGGATACCTGCGCCATGGTTCATTTTCGCATTCAGAAAGCGGCTGATGAGAACCAGGGCGATGTCTCGATTCGTTTCACCGGTCCGGCCCTGCGTGCTATTTACCGAGAAACGGAAGGATATCCCCGCAGGATCGTTCTGTTGTGTCATCAGGTTTTGCTGGCCATGATCATCAAGAACAAAACGAAAGTGGACCGGCGACTGGTGAAATCGGTTATTTACGGAATGAGGGATCATTCCCGGAAATCACCGCTTCTCACCCCGGCGAGAGCGTCAATCGCGGTGTTGGTTGTCGTCATGGCGGGGGCGGCCGTGTTTTACGGTTTATACAGTCACCGCTTTTCTATCCCTGAGGGAAGGGGGTTGTGGAATTCCCGGGATACGGCGGTGGTCGGCGGCGCCGAGAAACAAGACAGCGTTAGCCGGGGATCAATTGCCCTGATAGAGCAGGGCGAAGAAGAAAAAGAACATTCATTTACCGCCATGGAGGAAGAGAGCGGGATTACTGACGATGAGTTGTTTGTGGCGTATGCCGGTGAGCGTGAAACAACAGCGGAAAGCATGATCATCAATGACGACGATGAAGTTAGGAATATCGAGGATACAGAAGCGCTGGTATTGCCAGTGCACGACGATGCGGTGGATACCGGTCAGCCTGAACCGCCGGCGGTGCTGGGAACCGTTCGCGTTGTCAGGAACCAGTTTGTATGCCGCATGCTGCGCAACGTCTATGGTTCCTGTAGCGACAAGCTGAAAAAGGCTTTCAGTGAAGTAAACCCTCACATAGAAAATATCAATCGTGTTCTGGAGGGGCAGCTTGTTACGATGCCGGCCCTGCCCGACAGTCGATCAGACGTTTATCAAAACAGCGGCTGGGTCAGCGTCGGTGAAGAGTTGTCATTGGATGATGCCTACAAGCGCCGCCGGAAGTATGGACGGTCCGCTTCAGAGCTGCGGATTCTTCCTTACTGGACGAAAGAAGAGGGGCTCCGCTTTTCAGTCATACTCAATCGGCGATATACCGATAGTGAAGCCGCCCGCAAGGGCCTGGCGAAACTTTCTTCTGAAATGGCCGCCGAAGCGAAAATAGTTGATAACTGGCCGGAAAACGCGGTATTCTTCGGTAACTGGTAGCCGCTCGTCGGCGCGCGGCGTCTTCGTTGACGCTTTCGCCGGATCTTGCGAGAATAATTATTGTTCAAGGCACTGTAAAGGGGACGGAAGGTGAGAATTCGCAAACGGTTGGGCGAGATGCTGATGGAAGCGGGGCTCATCGACGATGAACAGCTCGGGCGGGCCCTGGCGGGACAGAAAAAGGCACACCTCAAATTAGGTGAATACCTTATACGGGAGAACATCCTCACGGAGGAGCAGATCATAGAGCAGATCAGCCTCCAGCTGAAAATACCCAAGTATGACCCGGATGTCTATCCGGTCGATAAAAGTCTGGCGTCTCTCGTGCCCTTCGATATGGCACAGAAGAACCAGGCTGTCCCGGTGCGGAAGCGGTTCAACCTGCTTACTGTCGCCATGGTCGATCCCATGGACATGAATGCCATCGATTTGCTTGAGGATCATACAAAACTTGAAGTGGAAGCGGTGGTTTGCTCGGAACGTGAAATGGGCGAACTGTTGGGGGCGACTTACGGCACGCAGTCAGGCATGAACGAGCTGATGGAAACGATGGGCGGGATCACGGTCGATATGCAGCCCGACGAGCAGCAGGCCGAGGCCGATCTTCAGGTGAGTTCGTTGCAGAACATGGCGGAAGAGGCGCCTGTCATCCGCCTGGTGAACTCTATCATAGCCCAGGCCGTCAGGGAAAAGGCAAGCGACGTTCACATCAGTCCGGAGGAAAAATCCGTATCGCTGCGTTTTAGAATCGACGGCAACCTGGTGGAAATGCCGGCGCCTCCAAAGGCCATGGTGCTGCCCATTATATCGCGCATCAAGATTCTGTCCCGCATGGACATAGCCATGTCCCGGATTCCGCAGGACGGCCGTTTTACTGTCAAGCTCGACAACAAGGAAATCAATGTAAGGGCGTCGGTTTTGCCAACCATATACGGCGAAAATCTGGTCTTGCGTCTCCTCGACATGGGGGCCGGCGTATATACGCTCGATCGACTCGGCATGTCCCCCGAGGACCAGAAAAAAATCGTTCGGGCGAGTACCAGCCCCTACGGCATGATTCTCAGCACGGGTCCGACCGGCAGCGGTAAGAGTACAAGTCTTTACTCGATATTGAAGCTCGTGGCCTCTTCTGAAATAAATGTTATTACGCTGGAAGACCCCGTGGAGTACCGCATAGAAGGCATTCGCCAGGTGCAGTTAAACAGAAAAGCGGGGATGACGTTTGCCAGCGGTCTTCGATCAATCCTTCGTCAGGATCCTGACGTGATCATGGTAGGTGAGATACGGGACGGGGAAACGGCCGGTATCGCGACCCAGGCCGCGCTGACGGGGCACCGCGTTCTGAGTACTGTTCACACGAACGATTCGGCGGGTGCGATTACACGTCTCATCGACATGGGGATAGAACCGTTTCTTGTTTCCACCGTGCTTCTGGTATCATTCGCCCAGCGCCTGCTGAGGACGGTCTGTCCTTACTGCAAAGAACCCTACCAGCCGCCGCAAGAAGCTTTGGAGGCCTGGGGACTTGACAAAGTGGAGAATCCCAATTTTGTTCGAGGGCGGGGCTGCGAAAAATGCATGAACACCGGCTATCGCGGTCGGACCGGCGTTTTCGAAGTGCTTTTGATCGACGATGATATCCAGGAA
>DSBH01000309.1 GCA_011056825.1 Deltaproteobacteria bacterium
AGGGCGTAGAAGACGGGCCCTCTTTCCTGGAGGCGCTGAGGCGGGCGGTCGCAGTGAAACCGGTCATAGTTTACAAGGGAGGTCTTTCCGATGCGGGAAGCAGGGCCGTAACCAGTCACACGGCATCCATGAGCGGCAGCCGGGCAATATGGGAATCTCTCGTGCGCCAGGCGAACGCCGTTCAGGTCACCAGCCTGCCTGAGCTGGCCCAGGCAGGCCTTGCTTTTTCAATGATACCCCATCGCGAGTATCACGGCATTTCTGTCGTCGGCGGGGGCGGGGCGCTCGGAATAACCGCCTGTGACGCGGCGGAACGATATGGTCTTGCCATTCCGCCCCTGGATGAGGCGATAAGCCGATCGATACTTGATGTCCTGCCGAAGCCGGGATCAAGCGCGAAAAATCCCGTTGACGCTGCCAATCCCCACGTGCCGCCGCCGATCCTGAAGAAAGCGCTTATGGAAGCCGCGCGCGATCCCGCCATCGACCTGCAGATCCTTATACAGCTTCTGTATCACTACGCCTACGCGGCCGGTTTCCTCGGCATGTCCGTAGAAGAAGCCACGCCCTTCGAGGAGCTTGCCGAAGCCGTGGGCGACGTGGTACGAAAAACGGGTAAGCCCGTTCTGCTTGTTATACCAAACAACAAGCAGGGTCTCGACGCCCTGGACGTTGAAGAAACCCGGCGAAAGACCCGGCAGGCATTCCTCGAGCAGGGCGTACCCGTTTTTGACGAAATGGAAGACGCCCTCCGCGCCGTACGCCACGTATCAAGCTACAGCGCGAGAAAAAAAGAAATCGACCGGGAATAGGGAATTTCATTCGAACGATTCCGGTTACATCGTCGGTAAAGAAAGGATTGGAGTGGCATCTATGCCGTCACGGGATGACTCAATCTATTATGGCTGGTACATCGTCGCGGCGGCTTTCGTTGCCAACTTCGTGTGCGTGGGGATTACTTTCTACCTTATGAACGCCTTCATGGAGCCGCTCACGGAGATCAACGGGTGGACAAGGACAGAAGTCAACCTGGCGCTCGTCTACGGTATCTTTGTACACGCCACAAGTCAGCTTCTCTGGGGAACGGTTGTCATGAGAACGGGACCGCGTCTTCTCATGCTGCTGGGGCCTCTCTTCGCGGGAGTGTTTTTTGTCTGTCTCGGTTCTACCGATAACCTTTTCCTGTTTTATTTTTATTTTATTCTGGTCAACCTGGGAAGTGGCGCTTTCGGAGGAGTCGTGGCGGGAACAGCCGTCAACAACTGGTTTATTCAGAAAAAGGGAAACGCAATGGGCGCAGCCAGTGCCGGGATCTCCATGTCGGGCGCGATGCTCCCGCTGACAGCCATGATACTGATCATCAATCTTGATCTCGCGAGGGCGTTCCTCTGGATCGGTCTCGGGACGATGGCACTGGGTCCCGTTTTCTGGATGGTTGTCAGGAACTGGCCCGAAGAATACGGCCTTGCGCCGGACGGCGTTGTTCCGGAATACGCCATGGGAGACCATGCGGTGAAAAACGCTCCAGTCGCCAGACCGCCGGGCGTCTTGGGACGGTTTGCACCGATGCCGGCCGGGAGCATGTGGAGTCTGGGTCAGATCGTGAAGAACGGAACATTCTGGAAGGTCGGAATTTCCTTTTCTTTTATCCTCATCGCGGTCAGCTCAGTTATGTCCCAGTTGAAACCGCGGTTTTCGGATCTCGGTTTCGAGGATATGTCGGCCATGCTCATGATGTCGGCGACGGCACTCATCGGAGCGGCAGGCAAATACGTCTGGGGAATGCTATGTGACCGCTATGATTCACGGCACGTAACGGCAACTCTCATGTCGCTCCTGGTTCTGGGACTCATGCTCGCGCTTCTGCCCGTTCATCCCGTATCAATGGGTCTCTTTATCCTGATTTTCGGTTTTTCCATGGGAGGCGTTATGTCCACCTTCCCCATCATTGTGGCGGATCTGTTCGGCAGGGAATCCTTTCCTGCCGTATTTCGCGTCATTTCTCTCTTTTTCATCGTGGAACTGGCCGGTTTTGTCATAGCGGGCCAGAGCTACGACCGGACAGGTTCGTACAACCTTGCCTCCCTGATATACATCGTGCTGGGAGCCGCCGCCGTTTGCCTGATGCTGACGGTCAAGAGGCCAGTTCGTCCGGGTAATGCCTGAGAAAGTGCGGGCTTCCAGAAACGCTCTGTACAGGGGGCATGAATGCGTGCCAAGAAACACCGGCGGTGAAAGAACGATGTTTCGAGAGGAGCGGGACGCTTTCTTCAGGACTGGACGGCGGAGCAGAGCAGGTCGTTCATGTGTCCGATTTCCCGCACCTGGTTTATGCGGTCGCCTCGCCTGAGAAACACCCACCGTATCGCGACGTGGCTGAAAGCACCAAGCAGCATATTGCGGAACACAGCCGCGTTGACGTCGGGCCTGATGCTTCCTTCCAACTGCCCTTCAGCGATGATATCCTCTATGATCTTGAAATAGGAACGAAAACTCTTGAATGCTTTCGAGGTATAAAAGTTGGCGTTCAATTGTATCTGAAGCAGAAAGGTCTGCAGGAATTCCGGTTCGGTGAGGAACAGCGATGAATGGTAGTTGATGAACGTTCTGAGTTTTTTCAGCGCTCCCGTGACCCGAATGGTTTCGGCGAATTCATCAACGAAGTAATCGAAACGCTTAAGGGGGATGGACAGCAACAAATCCTCCTTGTTTTCGAAATATTCGTAGACCGTTCCCTCCGAGACGTTTGCAGACCGTGCGATATCCGATATCGTCGCCTTGGCGAACCCCTTCGCGGCGAATATCTGCTCGGCCGCCGCAAGTATTCGTTCCGCCTTTCCCGGCGTTGTTTGGTTTTTTTTCATAAGCATGGGCTTGATAAGGAGCATAACGGCGTCGAACTCGGACACGTTGCTTTCAATTTCCCCTATGATTACGGAGCTTATCGCTATGGAATCAATGCTGCCCAGGATGATGTCGCGCAGCATGGTCACTTCGAGATCCTGCCTGAATTGTCCCGATTCGACGCCGCGGCGAAGGATGTCCTTGAAGAATAAGGCGTCTCTTCTCGCCAGCTCGTAGGCGCGGCTGGTATAAAAATTCTTCGTGGCACGGCATTCAAAGATCATGCGGACATAGCCGGGAGTTTCATCGTTGTAGAGTAGGTGATAATGAATGAGTCGGCGGAGTTCTTCCCACGCATCAGTTGCGTCGGCAAGACGTTCTTCGATTCCCGCGAGAAACACGGTGAAGTGGCGGAAAACCAGCGTGAAGAGGATTTCTTCTTTTCCTCTGAAATATTTATATATTTCCGCGTCCGATATGCGTGCGCCGCGGGCGATCTCGTTGATTTTCAGGTCGCTCAGTCCCCGGTAACGGGCGAGTTCGTCTGCGGCGTCGAGAATTTTTTGTTTTTTGTTCATGGAAGTCGCGTGTCACGGTGCCTGATTCACGACCGGACGCTGAATGGTTTCACAAAAGAAGGGGCGAAGTCAAGGACGATCACTTGTCCCAAAATCCGTGATACATGGTGTCCGTTCATGGTATAAATAGTTGAACAGTCCGTTGATTCCGCCATTCGCACTTCGACAGGCTCAGTGCGAACGGCTCTTTATTCCCGAAATCCGCGATTGGGTCAGCCTGTCCATGGTACAGACATTTCAACACCCTGTTAATTCTACACGATATGTGCTGTCCGATGCACATTCAGACCGAACCATTAAGGGTGCTGTAATGACGGAACAAGCACCCATGAAACGTTCCCCCTTGAAAGAGGAATTTTTATTGTCCGGCTCTTTCCTGCTGCCCGGTCTATCCTTCGACTTTTCATGCTGTGACTTTGCGTACTGGTGACTTGATATCTTGCTCCACAGAAAATCAATTGCGGACTTTGGGACTTGTGCGACGCGGGGCGTCTATATCGAAAAGAGTGCTCATCCCTGAAAAAACCTCAGAAACAGGGGAGCGAGGAGCGCCGTCGCCGACACGAGAATGACGAGACAGGCGCCGTCGAACCATGGTTGCCTATCCAGGATTTTTTCATCCCAGTCGGTGTTTTCCACTATTGCAGTGAATCTTGCCGGGAGAGGCCGGGCCGCCGGTGTCGTCCGTGTCGGATCGTTCATCATCACGTTTGCCTTTTCAATGATAATGTTTTTTTATCATTCTGTTTTGCCCGCCGTTGTTGTTCAAAGAATATGTCACCGGTTATATTTTCGAATCACCGCGGTGACGATACCGGCGATCCGCAATTCCGATTGAGGGATTATTCTTCGGTACCGGGGATTGGCAGCCTGAAGGGAGACCGTGTCCCCCTTGCTGAGAAAATATTTCATGGTCCATTCGCCGTCCACCTCGGCCAGAACGATGTCGCCGTTGTTCGGGTCCCTGCCCCGTTCGACGATGACGAGATCTCCCTCCATGATGCCCGCTTCGATCATGGAATCGCCCGTGACCCTGAGCAGAAATGACGCCTCGGGCCTGGCGACGAGATATTCGTCGAGAGAGAGGATGTCGCAGAGTTCCTCTTCGGCGGGTGACGGAAACCCGGCCTGAATGGAACCGAGCAGGGGGAGGGCCGTGGAACGGTTGGTGGGGTGAAGAAAACCGTGCTCGTCCTTGTCAAGCAGTCCCTGTCGAAGCAGTTTCTGAACCCAGAAATGGACCACGCTTTTTGAACGGACGCCAAGAAGCGTTTCCATCTCGCTGTAGGTCGGCATCCGCCTGTGTTTTCTGAAAAACGAGGCGATGATTTTCGCGACGCCGTCGATGGTACGCTTTTTCTTCATGAGAACCATATTATAGAACAATCGTTCTACAGTCAAGAAAAAATCGCGCACCTTTACGCCGCGTTGTTTCCGTTGGATAAGGACAGGACAAGCTGGTACAATCTTTTTTTTATTATGGACGACGCGGGCAAACAATGAACGAAATCCGGAAAGGCCGGACACTGGCATGAGCACCATCGCACGAAAGGTCGAAAAAATAGTTTCCCCTGTTTACGAAGTCGGAGGATCCCTGAGGGACGAACTGCGGGGTGTCGAACCAGTGGATTACGATTTCGCCACGCCACATCGTCCCGAATATATTGAGGAACAGATACGCGGGGTGGGCAGACGGCCCTTCCTGACAGGCAAGCGATTCGGGACCATCGGGGTCCGTTTCGACGGGCGCCTCGTGGAGATCACCACCTTTCGCACCGAGCGGTACCGGGAAGGCAGTCGGAACCCCGAAGTTGCTTTTGTCGAAGGTATAACGGAGGACCTGGCCCGCCGTGATTTTACCATCAACGCCATCGCCCGCAGGGGTGGAAGGATAATTGATCCCTTCGATGGCCGAAAAGATATCGAGAGAGCGCTTATTCGCGCCGTGGGCAGCCCGGCGAGACGTTTCAGCGAGGATCCTCTTCGAATGCTCCGGGCCGTCCGGTTTGCCGCGCAACTGGGCTTCGACGTGGAAGAGAAGACCTTTCGGGCTGTTATACGATCGTCTTATCGCATCCTTCAGGTCAGCAAGGAACGATGGGTGATGGAAATGGACAAGATTCTCCTGGCGCCTTTTCTGAAAGAGGGGCTTTATCACTTCATGGATTCGGGACTCTGCCGGTTCATGATTCCCGAGCTGTCACTTCAGAAGGATTACGACCAGAACTGCCGCCACCACGCCCATAATCTCTGGGAACACACAGTTCGCGTCGTGGAAGGATCACCGCCGGATCTGAACATGCGTTGGGCGGCACTGCTTCACGACATGGCGAAGCCTTTCGTGCGCGTCGAAAAAGGTAATCGAAGCACGTACGCCGGTCATGACCTGCTGGGGTACGACATGGTCCGCCGACTGGGAGCGCATCTGCGCTGGTCAAAAGAACGAATTGAAACAGTCAGCCGGCTTGTCAGGGATCACCGCGCGCCCGACAGTCCTCTCAAGCAGGCCGACGACGCCGCGAAACAATAAACTTCCGGAACGGCGCTTTTTCAGCGTCGCCGAGCTGCTGATTCACCATATGAACTAGACGCGGCAGCCCGCTTTTGCCACACGGAATACCGGGCCCGGCCGTGGAAGCGCCCGGAAATAGTGCCGGGTGGGAGTGCACCTGTGTGAGGGCGACCGGAATTACGACCTGGCGGGAGGGGCGAAGGATCAGATCATCGGGGACGTGCTTGATCACTGCGAGAAGCACATTCATTTCCTGCAGGCGGCGCGTTGAAGGCAGAACGGCCGTTGCCGTTCTCAGGAGCCGATACGATGAGCCGATACTCGCCGTTGAACCATTCCCGCTTGAGAAGCCAGTCTTCGGTAACGGTCATATCTTTTCTGCCAAGCAACGCGTAAAAGTCATCTTCGTACGTGACGCGGCCGAAGTCGATGGTCGTGACGTATTTGAGTCGCGGCTTGACGATATCCAGAAAGAGTGAATGGTTCTTGAACATGGTCTGAAAGAAGACCACGCCGCCCCCCCGTTTCAGCCAGGGCCTGATACGCTCCAGCACATAATGCTGATCGTCAAAGAGCATGAAACTCATGCTGAAAAGCACGTAATCGAAATATTCATTTTCCGGCGGAACATAGGATTCCACCGCTGCGTAATGAACGCGGACGGAGTCTTCGAGGCCGTACCGGTGTATCATTTTTCGGCAGTGCTTCAGATATTGGCGGTTGATGTCTATCCCGGTGATGTCGAGGTTTTTCGACTCGATGAGCCGGTGATAGGCCTCCAGCATGATGCCGTTGCCGATGCCCACATCCAGAACGCGTGAACCCCGTGGAAAAAAATTCAGGCAGTTTCCGTAGCAGATGTCGGTAACGTCATCGATAATCAGTTTATACAGGTAGTTCAGCATAAGGTTCCCGGTATCGGAAGTGCCGGTCACTTCCGAACGCTTAAAAATCAGTTACCGACAGGCATTCCCACCGGTGAACAGAGAGAAAATTTAATACAAAATATTATGCTAACTTACATGATGCTGATTTTCAACCATGATTGCCCGTGGCATGCGGGAAGGTACGTTCCGGGTGAAAAATACGCGGACCCGCTTCAGAACAGCTGCACGCCGACCTGTTTCTCAGCCTTCTGAATGAAACGGTATCGGGAGGCGTTTTGCAGCAGCGAAGCGGCGGCTTCATCGAGAATAACCGTGACACGCGGGTGTAACTGCAGTGCGGAAGACGGGACCTGGTTTGTGACGGGTCCCTCGACTGCGGCCGCCACTGCCTGCGCCTTTTGTTCGCCCGTGGCGAGAAGCAGGATTTCACGGGCCTCCAGGATCGTTCCGATGCCCATTGACAAGGCGAAACGGGGCACCTCATCTTCACTGGAGTAGAAGCGGGCGTTGTCTTTAATAGTTCTTTCGTCCAGGGCTACGAGACGCGTTCGCGACGATGTGGATGAGCCCGGTTCATTAAAGGCGATATGACCGTTACCACCGATTCCAAGCACCTGCAGGTCTATTCCTCCGGTACGGCGAATCGCCGCCTCGAATTCCAGGCACATTTCTTCCGCGTCTCCGGCGGGCAAGGAACCGTCGGGAACATGGGTCCGTTCTTTCCTTATGTTGATGTGATTAAAGAGATTTTCGTCCATAAAGCTGCGGTAACTTTGGGGATGTTCGCCGGTGAGACCCAGGTATTCGTCGAGGTTGAACGTGGTGACATCTGAAAAATCCAGCCCCTCGCCACGGTGGATTCGCACCAGTTCTTCGTAAAGACCGAGAGGCGTGCTGCCCGTGGCAAGCCCCAGCACAGCGCCGGGTTTTTGTCGCAAGGTTGTCGTAACCATCGAGGCCGCTTCGACGGATACGTCCCGGTAGTTATCTTTAATCAAAATCCGCATTGCATTCCTCCTGTTTTTTCACTTTTCGAGCCGGGATTTTATACGGTCATCGATGCAACGCGTCAACCGGTTTTTTTGAACAGGTCGGCGTAAATAATCGTTTCTCCGGCAATTGTCCGATAAACGGCAGTTTTCATGGTATACACAAAAAAAAGACCGGTCGTGCCCGACTGAGCCGGGAACACGGCCGGTCTGTGAACGGAACTCCCTGAGGAGG
>DSBH01000154.1 GCA_011056825.1 Deltaproteobacteria bacterium
CTCTTCTCTCTCCATTTTCAGCTTTTTTTGCCGACGTCCGGCATGCTTCCAAACCACTGGAGGAGAAGCAAAAAAAAGCGCTCCCGTCAGCTACCGGGAGCGCTCAGCCGTTTGAAGGAAATCTTACAGGACCTTCACGTTGGCCGCTGACGGCCCCTTTTTGCCCTGTTCGACATCAAAGCTCACACGCTGGTTCTCGTGGAGAACCTTGAAGCCCTCTGCCTGGATGGCACTGTAGTGCACAAAGACATCACCGCCTTCATCGTTCTCGATGAAGCCGAAACCTTTGCTCTCATTAAACCACTTTACGACGCCGGTTGACATGATGGCAATCCTCCTTTTTCAGATTTTCCTAAAGTCGGATCGCCCACATCCCTGAAAAAAGAACTGACATTGGATTTTTCCATGTTCAACCACATACTTCAAAATGCATCAATCCAGACTTTACCGTGCCCCGGCGCCCGTCTGAAGCGCAGGAAACACATAGAATGTTGCGCACTCTATTCTTTTCCAGGGGAAAGTCAAGCTATTTTTTGTTCGGACCGAGAGGACACCCGAACTCCTCCGGCGCCCGCGTATCCCGGGCAAGGCGTACGCCGGCTGTTGGTTCAACAAAGAGAATGCGGGTGATATCTTAGAATAACTGGATTCCGGCCTTCGCCGGAATGACAATAGGTGGTGAATTCCGGCCTGCGTGCCGATATAGTTCCTGTAAGTGTGAATGACGGAGTGGGATGGATTCCTGGTCAAACATGAAAATGCCAGCCGGGAGAACGACTGCCTGTTGATCTTCCCACCGCGGGATGTAATAATGCCGCTTTCCGTCATATCGACGAAAGGGGACAATCATGGCAAAACCGAACAGCGGGGAATCAAAAGCGACGCTTCCCACCGGCATCAAGATCGCCTATGAAACATTTGGAAAGGTATCGTCGGAACCTTTACTGCTTATCCACGGACTAAGCTGGCAGATGATCATGTGGGACCGGGAGTTCTGCGAATTGCTGGCCGGCCGCGGCTATTTCGTCATTCGTTTCGACAACCGGGACGTCGGTCAATCAACGGTGCTTGATGATACCGGAATCCCCGACATAATCGGGCTCCTGACATCAATCGCCCGCGGCGAGCCGGTCAGCGTGCCCTATCTCCTGACGGACATGGCCGGAGACGTCTTTGGTCTGCTCGATCATCTGGGAATTGAATCGGCCCACGTGATGGGCATGTCCATGGGAGGAATGATCGGGCAAACAATGGCCCTGGAAAAGCCTGAACGCATCAGGTCCCTCACGTCGTTGAGTTCCACCACGGGCGACCCTTCCCTTCCTCCCCCGACGCAGGAAGCCCTGGCCGTCATCACCATTCCTCCTCCGGCCGAACGGTCGGCCTTTGTTTCACATTTTCTCGCAACGTGGCGGACTCTGAACGGATCGCGGTTCCCCGTCGATGAGGAACGGGTAACCGAATACGCGCGGCAGAGTTTCGATCGTGGATTTTCCACCGGGGGCGTCGCCCGCCAGATAGCCGCCATCAACGCCTCCGGAAGCAGGCGCACGTCGCTTCGATCCCTTGTAACGCCGTTGCTCGTTATTCATGGAGACGCCGATCCGCTGCTTCCCGTCCAGTGCGGGATTGATACGGCTGAAGCTGTTGCCGGATCGAAGCTGAACATCATTGAGGGAATGGGTCACACCCTTCCCGCTCAGGTATGGCGGGACATCGTCGACGCCGTGGCCGCCCACGCTAAGTAATGACTGCACGGCGCGTCACGGCAGAAATATGCCGACCAGCCCGTAAATAATGGCAAAAACGCCGCGGATGAGGGGAGTGAGAACGCCGAGAAACAGCAGGCCGATAATGATCAGCAGGCCGAAGGGTTCCAGGCGCAGGAAGGCCTGCCGGAGCGGCGCCGGCAGAAACGGCATGAGTATCTTCGAGCCGTCGAGCGGCGGAAGCGGGATCAGGTTGAAGGACGCCAGTATGATATTGATATAGGCAAACCAGGTAAGCGCCGTTGAAAGGGCTCCACCTGTTTTCGGTTCCATTAACTGCAACAGGAACAGCGCGACGAAGGCGAGCAGTATGTTCGTTACGATTCCCGCCGCCGAAACAGCGACGATCGTTTTCCTGTCGCCGGGCAGATTGGCGAAGTTGACCGGCACGGGCCGCGCCCAGCCGAAACCGACAAGAAGCAGCATCAGGGTTCCCATCGGATCCAGGTGCTTGAGGGGATTGAGACTCAAGCGCCCCAAAAATTTCGCCGTTGGATCGCCCAGGCGATAGGCCACGAGACCATGGGCGATCTCGTGGAATATAACCGCGTAAAGAAGGGGAATCGCCGTCAGGAAAAACGCCACCGGCGATTCGACAAGAAGTTTCAGCAGACTCATCTTTTATATCAATTCAGAAAAAATTTTTTATTATTGTCTCACGCTGATGCGTCGCGCGCTTTTTCCCTTTCCCGAAGCTCGACGCGGCGGACCTTGCCGCTGATGGTCTTGGGCAGTTCGCTTACGAATTCGATGATCCGGGGATATTTGTAGGGCGCGGTAACCTGCATCACGTGATCCTGCAGTTCTTTCACCAGGCCGGGAGTTTCCTCATAGCCCGGCGCCAGGATCACGAAGGCCTTTACGAGTTGCCCGCGGAGATCATCGGGAACACCGATGACGGCGCATTCCAGCACCGCCGGATGTTCCTGCAGGGCGCTTTCCACTTCGAAAGGTCCGATCCGGTAGCCGCTGGATTTGATCAGGTCATCGGCACGTCCCACGAACCAGAAATAACCGTCCTCGTCACGGTAGGCCCGGTCGCCCGTGAGATACCAGTCTCCCACGATGAGGGTGCTTTCTTCGTCCCGCCAGTATCCCTGAAAAACGCCCGGGGGATGAAACGGTTTGACCCGAATGGCAATATTGCCTTCGGTACCGCGGGGAAGCACGTTTCCCTCATCATCGACGACCTCCACGTCATAGCCGGGCGTGGGAACTCCCATGCTCCCATCCTTGACGGGCATGGATTGGAAATTGGCTACCACGGGAATCGTCTCTGTCTGCCCGTAATAATCATAGATGGTAAGCCCCGTCTGCTCCTTCCAGGCCCGTATCACGTCGGGGTTGAGAGGTTCTCCGGCGGACAGGGCGTGTTTCAGTTCACTCCAGTCATATTTCGACAGATCGAGGTGTCCGACCAGCATGCGGTAGGCCGTGGGTGGAGCGCACATCACGGACACGCCGTAACGCTCGATGATTTCAGGCATGTATTTCGGTTCGAAACGACCGCCCATTTGCCACTGCAGAACCGTGGCGCCCTCGATCCACTGGCCGAAGAGTTTCCCGTAGGCTGTCTTCGCCCAGCCAGTGTCCGCGTGAACCCAGATGATGTCGGTGGACCGCAGATTCTGTATATAGCGGGCCGTCACGGTATGGGCTATGGCGTAGGACTGCGTGTGGCGAACCATTTTCGGGTTGCCGGTGGTTCCCGATGTAAAATAGATAAGCATCGGATCGGAACTTTTCGTTGTGCCCCCGAAGTCGTCGGGATCGAAGCGCCGCGGAGCCTTTTCGAGCAAATCATCGAAAGAAAGCCATCCCTTGCGGGGTTCACCCGTCATGACTTTTGTCTTCAACCAGGGCAGCTTGTCGGCGACGGCGTCTATCTTCCCGGCGCCTTCGGCGTCCGTCACGGCCATGACCGCCTCGGTCCGGCTGAAGCGGTACTCGATATCATGGCCCGTCACCATGTTGGGCGTCGGCATCGCCACGACGCCCGCCCTGATCATGCCCAGGACGGCGATGTACCATTCCTCGCTTCGGGGCAGCATGAGAAAAACCCGGTCGCCCCGCTTGATGCCGAGTTCTTTCAGAACATTGGCGAATTGACTGGAAAGAACGGTCAAGTCACGGAACGTGAGACGCGACGCCTGTCTTCCGTCGGGTGACACCGTGGTAAGGGCGATTTTTGTTCTGTCGGCGCTCCACCGGTCAAAATCGTCAAGGACAAAATTATAATAATCAGGTACCTGCCAGGTGAATGATTCAGTGGTTGACCGGTAATCGGTCATGTTCAGTTTGGTCGGTTCCATGTCGGTTCTCCTCCTTCTATTTGTCAGCCTTCCCCCACCGGCTGCGTTCATGAGCTATAAATAGATTCGCCACGCCTGTCAATAATTATGGAAACAGCGGGACGCCGGGCTTCCCCCGGCGGCAGAAATCATTCACCCGCGGCGCGAAACAGGTGATAGCGATGCAGCGCCCAGAGTGCCTTTGACGCCGTTTCGGCCGAACTGACGAGCGTCATGTGGGGACCGAACATTTTTCGAATAAGAGACAGCCAGGACGAGCTTCCGACGGTATAGGTCACCACAGGCTTGTCCGGAAGGGTTTTCCGTATCTGTTCCGGATCGCCGAAGATCAATTCGGGAGCAACGCCCGCCTTCATCAGCGAGTCGATGATGGCGTAGGGAATAACGGGAATGGCAATGACGCCGTTGATGCGGGGATCACGAAGCGCGGCCTCGAGACCCGCTCCGAAAAGGTGCGAGGGGCCCAGATCCAGGGGGTTTTTCACGTTCATCCAGGGGGGCGCTTCCTCGCGCAGGGCATCGATCGTAGCCGACGACAGTTCGGGGAGATGGAGTCCCAGTTGAAATGCCGCGTCGGTCGCCATAACGCCGAGCGATCCCGATGAGGTCACGACACCGATGTCGGAACCTTTCATAAGCGGTTGCCGGGCGAAAACCCGGGCCAGGTCGAAAAGCTCCTGAAAACTTGACGCCCGGATAACCCCGGACTGTCGAAGCAGACCGTCGTAGAGACCGTCTTCGCCGGTCATACTGCCCGTGTGGGACGCGGCCGCGCGTTTGCCCGCCTCGGTGCGGCCGCTTTTGTAAACCAGTACTGGCTTGCGGGCGGCGGCTTCCCGCGCGGCCCTTCGAAATCGTTCTCCGTCCTTCGCGCCTTCCAGGTACAGAACGATTACGTCGGTCCTCTCATCGGCGGCGAAATGGTACAGCATATCCGTTTCATCCACGTCGGCACGGTTCCCGATGGTAACCAGCGAACTCACGTTCAGATCCTGGCTTGGAGCCCAGTCAGCCACGATATTTCCGAAAACGCCGCTCTGGGCGATGACGCCTATGTTGCCCGGTTCCATCTCTTCCAGGGCTACTTCCGTGGACGCGAACCGATCGTGGGGATTAATGAGCCCTACGCAATTGGGACCGATGATCCGCATACCGGCGTTTCGCGCCAACGTCCCGATTTCGCGTTCAAGTCGCGCACCTTCAGGACCGGTTTCGCTGAAACCGGCCGTTTCCAGAATGACCGCCCGTATATTCTTTGCGGCGCAATCTTCCAGCACGCCCTTGACGTGATCCCTCGGAACAACGACAATTGCCAGGTCAATCTCTGCGTCGATGTCCGTAATCCTCTTGTAAACCTGCAATCCCTCGATTTCCCGCTCCCTGGGGTTGACCAGGTACAGCCGGTCAGCATATCCCGACCGCTTTAACAGTTTCGGTATCCCCGAACCGAATCCGCCTTTTTTCGAGGCGCCCGCGATAACGATGGATCGGGGTTGAAAAAATTCCCTGGGCAATTGGTTCATATAAACAAAAGCCTCCTCGCTTTTTTTTATGTCTGCGTCACAAAAGCTTTGCGGAACCTCATGAATCGTTAACGCCGTATTTATTCTTTTATTCGCCCCTGCAGATGCTTTCTGGATTCCGGGTCAGGCCCGGAATGACGGACAAAAGATTATACAAATCTCTCATTCCGTGATTCACCCTTTCGGGCGCTTTATAAGTACCTGCGGGCGTTACCCCCCTGCAAGAGACACCATAACCTGCGGAGGCCGGAATCCAGTTGTTTCAGGTTTTTCCTGTCTCACCCTTTTCACACATAGTTCCCGGATTCCTCCGCCATTGAGTTTCAGTCCCACACAGTGGGCGATTAAAACAGGTCAAGCACGGAAAGATGGAAAAACAAAATATGCAAATGTTTCGGTGCGTGCCGAGATAACATGGCCCTCCGCGGCTTTTTAGCTACTACAGGCGGCTGCCTTCGTCAAATTTTTATCCTTCTAACTTTTCACTGGTAAAGGATTCCGCTCTCTGTTATATGGTTTTTCTTCATCATTTCGAGGAGTAACAGTCATGGCCGAAAAAGCGACATTGATTCTTGACGGAAAAACGTATGAGTTTCCCATCATCACCGGGTCCGAAGGCGACAAGGCTATCGACATATCGAAGCTGCTCAAGGAAACCGGTTACATCACGTTCGATCCCGGTTACGTCAACACGGGAAGCTGCATCAGCGCGATCACGTACATGGACGGGAAAAAAGGAATCCTCAGATATCGCGGCATTCCAATAGAAGAACTGGCCGAACATTCCACCTTCGTTGAAACATCATACCTGTTGATTAACGGGAATCTCCCCACTCCGGACGAACTGGCGGCCTTCTCGGGACTTCTGAACGATCACTCCCTGGTTCATGAAGACATGAAAACCTTCTTTTCGAGTTATCCCCGGGGCGCCCATCCCATGGGCATTCTCTCTTCGATGGTGAACGCCCTGCGGGCATTTTATCCCGAAGTACCGGAACGGAGCCAGGAAGAAGAGCTCAATCTCACCGTGGCGCGTCTCCTATCGAAACTGCGGACGCTGGCCGCCATGTCCTACAGGATTTCCCGGGGTCACCGGGTGATTTATCCGTCCCATGAACTGGGGTACTGCGCGAATTTTCTGAATATGATGTTCGATTCGCCCGTCAAACCGTATGTTATCGACTATGACGTCGTCCGCGCCCTGGAGGTGTTCTGGATCACGTCAGCGGATCACGAACAGAATTGTTCCACATCCGCCGTCCGTCATGTCGGCAGCGCCCGGGTAAATCTCTACGCTTCCATCTCGGCAGGCATCAGCGCTCTCTGGGGACCCCTGCACGGCGGAGCCAACCAGGCCGTTATCGAAATGCTCCAGGAAATCAGAGACAGCGGCGGCGACCCCCGGCCTTTCATCGAACGGGCCAAGGACAGGAACGACCCCTTTCGCCTCATGGGATTCGGGCACAGGGTGTATAAAACCTATGATCCCCGGGCCCCGATCATCAAGAAAATGACCGACAAGATACTGACGAAGCTGGGACGCACGGACCCGCTGCTCGATATCGCGCAAAATCTGGAAGAACTGGTAATACGCGACCCGTATTTTATCGACCACAACCTGTATCCGAATGTTGATTTTCACAGCGGCATACTGCTGCGGGCGATGGATGTCCCCGTGAACATGTTCCCCGTCATGTTCGCCATAGGACGTCTTCCCGGATGGATCGGCCAATGGATGGAAAGCATGGAAGATCCCGACAGAAAACTGTGCCGGCCCCGGCAGATTTACCTGGGACCAACTCTGCGCGAGTATATTCCCCGGGACAAACGGATTCAAATGAAAGAGAACGGCGAACTGTAGCATCGACGCTACGGGTCAGACGTTCTCCATCGACCCGCCGGGTGAGTCCTTGAAATAGCGATAGTACCGAAAGACTTTTTCGATGTAGACGCGCGTCGCCGAAAAAGGGGGAACCCCGCTGTATTCCCTTACCTTCCGCGGCCCGGCGTTGTAAGCGGCAAGCGCGAGACGTGTCTGTTCGTTGAAAGCGTTCATGAGGCTCCTGAAATATCTGACGCCGGCGTCAATGTTTTGTTCGGGGTTAAACCCGTCCTCGACGCCGAGCGCTTCGGCGGTTCGGGGCATGAGCTGCATGAGCCCCATGGCGCCGCGGGTTGAAACGGCACGGGGATTATACCCGGACTCGGCCATGATGATCGCCTTCACCAGGGCGACGTCAACATCGTAGCGGACGGCGGCTTTCTCGATAATGTCATCGTAACTCTCGTCCTCCCGGCAGACAATACCGACAACTTCTTCGGCGGCCGCCTGCGCCGGCGCCGGATTCTCCACTGCTTCCTGAACGGGAGCGGAAGGCGGGGCTGTCTCAGAGAGACAGTCATGCTGCTTCACGAC
>DSBH01000032.1 GCA_011056825.1 Deltaproteobacteria bacterium
ATATTGAGGCGGGAAATCATTCGGAGCATCAACGAGGAAAAACGCGCCATCGTAGGGCCCGCATTAAAATCACGGGAGGAAATCGTGGGTCTGGTGCTGCGGGACGCCGACCTGGTTCAGTCCATGCAGGAGCTGGCCCGGCGTGAAGATCGTGATTACCAGGACGTAGTTGAAGAGGCATCCCGGTATCTTCATGAAATCGCGGCCGATTATCGGGACAGCTACATCGCCTTTCTCGACCGGCTGCTGACTTGGGTATGGAACAATATTTACGACGGCATCGTCATTGACCGCGAGGGACTGATTCGAATACGGGAACTTTCAAAAAAAATGCCTTTCGTTGTTGTTCCCTGCCACAGGAGCCATATCGACTACCTCCTGATACACTATATTTTTTATTATAATAATATTCAGCTTCCCTTTATCGCTGCGGGAAACAATCTCAACATCTGGCCTCTCGGCCACATTTTCAGAAGGGCGGGAGCGTTTTTCCTGAGGAGAACCTTTGCGGGCGACGCGCTCTACCGGCTCGTTTTTGAAAAATATCTCAAGGTTCTCATTCAGGAAGGCCATCCGCTGGAATTTTTCATCGAAGGTGGCCGCAGCCGGACCGGCAAAATGGTCATGCCCCGCTACGGCCTGCTTTCCATGGTTATACAGGCCTACCGCGAAAAGGCCTGCGATGATATCGCCGTGATTCCCGTCTATATAGGGTACGACCGTGTGGTCGAAGAGAAATCCTACCTGCGGGAACTGGGTGGCGAAACAAAGGCCAAAGAGTCGACGGCCGATCTGGTCAAAACGAGGCGGGTCCTGAAAAAACGGTACGGCCACGTTTATCTCAACATCGGTGAACCCATACAGGTCAGGGAATATCTCGCCCGGACCGTTCCGGCGATCGACGATCGCAGCACCGAGGAACGGCAGAGCCTGTACCGGAAAATGGGGTACGAAATTGCGCTGAGAATTAACAAGGTTTCCGTGGTCACGCCTTTTGCACTGGTGGCTGCCGCCCTACTGAGCCACTTCCGGAGGGGCATCGCCCAGGAGGATCTGAGGACCATAATCGATGAACTCTTTGATTATCTTCACTATCGAAAGGTAAAATTTTCCTCGACCCTGTCAAACATGGACCGGGCCTTCCTGGAGGCGCTGAACAATTTTGAGTCGTCCGGGTTAATAACCAAAATGGGTATCGACGAAGAAGACGAAGACGAAGAATTCGCTGAAATTATCTATTCCGTCGACGATGAAAGCAGAATGGGGCTGGAATATTATAAGAACACGATTTTACACTTTTTCATTCCCCCAGCCTTCGTGGCCGCATCAATTCTCTCCACCGACGAAGACAGCGTAAAGCTTGAAAAAATCCTTGCCGACTATCGGTTTTTAAAAACCCTTTTCTGGAATGAATTCATATTCGACGACGAAAGCGACGATATGGAAGAAATCAGGGATACCCTGGCATATATGGCCGACCGCGGCATGATGGCCCGCCAGACCACGTTCGACAACACCGGCTGCCTCGAAGTAACCGGCCGGGGGCGGATCAGCCTGGTGCCCTTCGCCGGGCTGATCCAGAATTATATCGAGTCCTACTGGATCATGCTCCGCGGCAGTTCCTGCCTCAAAACACGCCCGAGGGGTGAACGGGACCTGATGAAGCGGACCCACAAACTTGGAATGAAAATGTTCAGCAAAGGCGAGATTTCACGGTCGGAAGCGCTTTCCCAGGCAAACTACCGGGGCGCGCTTCGCTACCTTCGCGATATGAAAATCATCGAAACGGCCGACCGCGGCGCGGAACGTGAACGGAAGAAAGAAGGCCCCCACCTGGTGCTTACCGATGATCGGAACCGGCTTGAAACAGCGAGACAGACCTTGTTCAAGTTCGTCACGCCCCGATGAGACGGTCCTCCTGATTACCGGGTCCCGTCCGACCCGGTCGCGTCTTTTACTTCGTACTGTATAGAGCATCTCCCCCGCGGTAAACGGCCGAGGACCCCAGTTCTTCTTCGATACGAAGAAGCTGATTGTACTTGGCCAGTCGCTCGCTTCGCGACAGCGAACCGCTTTTGATTTGCCCGCAGTTCATTGCAACGGCTACGTCGGCCATGAAGGAATCTTCCGTTTCTCCGGAACGGTGTGATATGACCGTCGTGTAGCCGGATTCTTTCGCGTATTGAACAGTTTCGAGTGTCTCCGAAAGTGTCCCGATCTGGTTGAGCTTGATCAGTATGGAGTTGGCCACGCCGAGCGAAACACCCTTTTCAAGACGCGACTTGGTGGTGACAAAAATATCGTCGCCCACGATCTGAATCTTCGAACCCAACCGTTCAGTCATCATGTGCCAGCCGTCCCAGTCGTCTTCGGCCAGACCGTCTTCGATGGACACGATCGGGTAGCGGGACACGAGATCTTCGTAAAATACAATAAGTTCAGCCGCCGATTTTTCAGGCTTGCCTTCGGCTGTCAGAACGTATGTCCCGTTCCGGCAGAAAGAGTTCGCGGCGGCGTCCAGGGCAATAGCAATGTCCTTCCCCGCCTCGTAGCCGCTTCGAGTGATTGCTTCCACGATCAGCGCCAGGGCCTCTTCGTTCGACTGGAGGTTCGGCGCGAAACCGCCCTCGTCGCCCACGGCGGTATTGTATCCCTTTTCTTTCAATACCGCCTTCAATCGATGAAAGGTTTCAGCCGCCATGCGCAACCCTTCCGAGAAGGAGGGAGCTCCCAACGGCATGATCATGAATTCCTGAATATCGACATTGTTGTCCGCATGCTGTCCGCCGTTGAGAATATTCATCATCGGCACTGGAATCTCACAGGCGGATACGCCGCCGATATAGCGGTAAAGGGGAACACCGAGCACTTCCGCGGCCGCCCTGGCGCAGGCGAGCGATACGCCCAGCATGGCGTTGGCGCCCAGTCTGCTCTTGTTCGGAGTTCCGTCGAGTTCGATCATGCGCAGATCGACAGCCCGCTGGTCCAGGCAACTCAAACCGACTATCTCGGGAGCTATCGTTTCGACAACGTTACGGACCGCCTCCCTGACACCCTTGCCGGAATAACGGTCCTGATCACCGTCTCGCAGCTCCAGCATCTCGTGCTCCCCTGTGGATGCTCCGGATGGAACGGACGCCCGCCCCCGTATGTCGGAACTGAGAATGACATCGACCTCAACGGTAGGATTGCCCCGTGAATCGAGAATCTCCCGTGCCTGTACGTCGATAATTTCCGTCATGACATTCGTCCTCTATCTTGATAGTGATAGCCGCTCTATATAACGCTTTACTCACGAATTCAAGGAAACACTGGAAAATCGCACCGTCTCCGGTCGGAGCGGCGGAACTGCCTGATGAACAGCGGAAAGGCGGGCTGTAATGTTTCGTGAATCGCCCGGCAGAGGCTGCGACAAGTTACATGAAAAAGCCGTTCCGCCGGCGGGAATGTGCCGGCGGGCAACAATTATCAGCTCACACACCCTTCATGTAACCGACGATTTCGTTGACAATTCCCTCGACTTGATCGGCGGAAGACTTTTTAAGTTTGGCCGCCCGCCGCTCCGCTTCTTCAATTTTTCGACGGGCTTCCTCCTCGGCCTGGGTCACGATTTCTTTTTCCAGTTCCGAAGTGTCGTCGACCGCAATGTCTGACGCGAGGATTTCCTTCGCTTCGGCCCGTGCTCGCTCAGTCGTCGCTTTAGCGGCGGCTTTCGCTTCTTCTATAATCTTTTCCGCCTCCGCCTCGATATCCTTGATGCTCGTATAGGTGTCTTCCGCCATGAGTTATACTCCCTGTCACGCATTCCGTAGCTCTTCGTATTTTTGAATGACCAGGTATATGCCGTGATCAAAAATACGAATCGTCCTGTTTATGGTTTCCACCGCCTGGTGGTGTTCCATGCCCGTGAGGAAAGGCGCCTGGAAATCCGCGTAAAGCCACATGTGGCGGCGCATCATGATAAGCGCATACACCGCTTCATCCAGGGGAATACCTCTTTTGAAAAATTGTTCCGCGTATCGACTGAAGTATTTTTGCACTTCAGGGTAAGGTTTTTCATCAAAATACATATCCTTCAACTTGATATAGTAATTGAGTGCGTGATCATAACATTCTTCCTCTGAAAAAGTGTGGAACGACGGCGTTCTCGGATTCGACCGTACTGCCCTGCACCATCGCCTGGACATTTCCTCCTTGTGCTGCGCCGTGATGTTGATCAACTTGTCGGAGAATGCTTGCATGATCAGGCTCCTTTCAAAATATTTATTATTACGCTACAAATATATATTGTGTGCACGTTTTCAACGAACTCCGTATCACCGACAGGTGCGGCTTGAAGAGAGTAACCCTGTTCATCACCGGGGACAGGTTCGTCCCGCAAATTTTCGACAAGACCTTTGCCTCTGTTCCACGAGGCGACGGAACCGCGTAGGAATTGTCCCGTGATGACACCTCGATCAGCATCGGCAACATAAAATCCTTCCGTTCTTCATCGTCAAGCATGTCGGCAAGCAGGTGCAGTTCCTTCTTTCGAAAAAAGTGGGTGCTCCCGTCACCACAGTCTATCTGGGGCGCGCTTTCGCCGAGCAGTTCCTCGATGCTTTTGCGTCGTCGTGGAACGTGGGCGTTGATGGCCCGAAACTCGTTGTAGAGATATACCTCCGCCGGCGTGTCGCCTTTTTTTGTCGCATCAGTAGGCATGGGCCTCTTTCCGTTCAAGAAGCTGCTTGACGTATTTCAGCCTGGCCGTTTCCTCGCGGTCCCGCTCTTCGAATTTCATGTTCAGGTATCGAATCGTCACATCGAGCGCGGGAATAACTATAAATTCCAAAGCGTTGTTGACCCGCTTCACCTTGTTGATTTCTGTTCCCAGCAAATCGAGCGAGTTCTGAAGCTCCGTCAGCTGAATGATTGTTTCCAGGCATTTTCGGGACTGCTCAATACTCTGAGCGAGAACCGACGAACCATCGATCCGGTTCCTGAGCTGGGCCGTGGCGGCTTCGCCTTTTTCGATCTCGAAGAAGGGCAACTTGACGCCCGCCACGTTCCTGGTACCAGAGCTCACCGTAAAGGGCATCTCTGACAGGGCCATTTCCTTTTCCAGGGGCGCCTTGCCGTGATACCCGAAGGCAACGGAGTACGCCCTGTAGGCTTCCGAAAAATCGGCAAGCAACCGTTCTCGGACGGCGGCGCATTCCTTGACGGTCTGAAGAAATTCCATGATCAGAAGCGACAACCGATCCTTGACAATCTTCTGAATCCGCGTCGCCAGCTTATGCCGCTTCTTCAGGCGGGACAGTTCCATTTTAGTGGGCCGCGGAACCTGTATCTTGATGGCCATGTGACTTGCCTTTCAGAATCTGCCGGATCTCAGCCGCGTTTTGGCAGATACCGGTCGATATACTGTTGTTGTATCAGCTTCAAATCCTCTACGGGAAGCACGGAAAACAATTTCCAGGCGATTTCCAGTGTCTCATCGACGGATCTCCGCTCCGACTCACCCTGGGAGATAAATTCCTGTTCAAAACGATCTGAAACGTCGAGATATGTCTTGTCCCGGTCGCTCAGGGCCTCGGACCCGATGACCGTTGAAATCTCACGCAGATAATTTCCCTCCGCGTACATGGCGTAAGACTGCATGAAGACATTATTATGATCTTCACGGGTGTTTCCTTCGCCGATCCCCTCCTTCATCATACGCGACAGGGACAAGAACACGTCGATCGGCGGGTAGATGCGTTTCCGCTCCAAGGCTCTCGAAAGAACGATCTGTCCTTCCGTGATGTAACCCGTCAGGTCGGCGATGGGATGGGTGATGTCGTCGTCGGGCATGGTCAGAATCGGCAGAATGGTGACTGATCCTTCCCTGCCGGATATTCGCCCAGCCCGTTCGTAGAGCGACGCCAGATCCGTATACATGTATCCTGGGTATCCACGCCGACTCGGTATCTCGCCCCGCATGGCCGCAAGTTCCCGCAGGGCGTCGCAGTAGTTCGTGATATCCGTCAGGATGACGAGCACGTGCTTGTTCTGTTCCCATGCAAGGTATTCTGCGGCGGTCAACGCCAGGCGCGGCGTCGACAACCGTTCGATGACCGGTGATGAAGCGGTGTTGATGAATGCCACGGCCCTGCTCAGCGCGCCCGTTTGTTCGAGATTGTCGATAAAATAGGCCGCGTCGTCATAGCTGACTCCTATGGCGCCGAAAACGATGGCGAATTCTTCCGATTTGCCCCGCAGTGACGCCTGGCGCAATATCTGGGCCGCGATTTTATTGTGCGGCAGTCCGGATCCACTGAATATTGGCAGTTTCTGTCCCCGGACCAGGACATTCAGTCCGTCGATTGCGGAAATTCCCGTCTCGATGAATTCGGCAGGCGGTATACGGGAGGAGGGATTGGCCGGAATTCCGTTGATGTCCAGGTAGGATTCAGCAATTATAGGAGGTCCTCCGTCGATGGGATTGCCGCTCCCGTCGAAAATTCTTCCGAGAATATCCGGGGAAACGGGAAGCTTGAGCGTCTCGCCTTTGTAGATAACCTTGCTCTTCAGCAGGTCGACTTCGCTGACGCCTCCGAAAACCTGTACAACGGTCGTTTCCTTGCCAACCTCGATGACCTGCCCCGTCCTCAACTCACCGGTGCCGAGTTGAACATCGACGATTTCGTCGTAACGGATTCCCGGAATGCTCTCGATCACGAGGAGCGATCTCCGGGCGACGGCTATCGCTTTCGTCTGCCGTGTAAAGAGTTGCGGAGCCTCCATCAGTTGTCTCCTCCTTCTTCTTCGTGTACCGAACTTTGTTCCATGTCGGACATGATATTCGCCACGTACGCGTCGAATTCATCATGGGGTATATCCTTCATGCGCGATATCCGCTGCTTCAGTTTAAGGGCTGAGATATCGCTGACCAGTGTTCCCGAATCGACCATGTCCCTGCTCATTTCGTAGAACTTCATAATGGTCCTGATCATCTGGTGGTTTCTTGTCGGCTCGGTATAGGTGTCCACCGGATGAAAGGCGCTCTGCATCAGGAAATCCTCCCGTATCATGCGGGCTACGAGCAGCAACAACTTGTCGTCTTCAGGCAGGGCCTCCGGCCCCACGAGACGAACGATTTCTTCGAGCTCGGCTTCTTTCTGCAGGGTCGCCAGCGCTTCGTTTCTCACGTCCGTGTATTCGTTGCTGATCTTGTTCCACCACTTGTCAACGGAATCGGCATACAGACTATAGCTCTGGAGCCAGTTGATCGTGGGAAAGTGCCGCTTGTTCGCCAGGGCCACGTCAAGGGAATAGAGCGCGTCGACGATTCGCAGTGTCGCCTGGGTCACGGGTTCGCTGAAGTCCGCGCCGGGAGGACTCACCGAACCGATGACCGTCGCCGATCCCATGCGGCCGGGGTTGCCGACGCATTCAACCCGGCCCGACCGTTCGTAGAAGGACGAAAGCCGCGAGCCAAGGTATGTCGGAAATCCTTCTTCGCCCGGTGTTTCTTCCAGGCGGGAGCCGATTTCCCGCATCGCCTCGGCCCAGCGGGATGTGGAGTCTGCCACAAGCAGCACGTCGTAGCCCATGTCCCTGAAATATTCGGCCATGGTAATGCCGATAAAGATGCTGATTTCCCGCGCCACAACGGGCATGTTCGACGTGTTGGCGATAAATATCTCCTTCTCCTGAAGCATTCTTCCCGTGGCCGGGTCTTTCAGCTGTTTGAAACTGTGCAGAACGTCGGCCATCTCGTTCCCACGCTCACCGCATCCCACGTAAATATTCAGGTGAGTCTGGGACCAGCGGGCCATCTGCTGAAGATTGACCGTTTTCCCCGTACCGAATCCTCCGGGGATGGCCGCCTTTCCGCCGAGGGCCAGTGGGAAGAGATAGTCGATGATCCTCGTACCGGTCACCAGGAGATCGATGGGATCGAAGCGCCGCTTGTAGATACGGGGCTTACGGGCCGGCCAGCGTTGCACCATGGTGAGTTCCC
>DSBH01000034.1 GCA_011056825.1 Deltaproteobacteria bacterium
ATCAGAACCGTGAATCGTAACAGTCGATTTTTATTACTGACGATGCGTTATGGAGCTACTCGAGGCGACCCATTTTCCTGTTGAACTCTTTCACCATTTCAACGGCCTCTGCACATTCCGGCGACAGCGCCGCGACATCGTCCCAGATTTTGAGGGCCGCTTTCTGCATTTTAGCGTATTCCTCGGGAGGAAGCGTAATAAGCGTGACATTGTCTTCTTTCTGGATTTTCGAAAGGACCAGGCTTTCCAGGTAAATATACTGGTTGGTGCGAAGCCAGAAGTGTTCTTCCAGTGTGCTGACCAGAATCTCCTGCAGGTCTTCCGGCAGTTTGTCGAAAGCCTTCTTGTTCACGAGCCAGATGTCCGTGGCTGCGACGTTCAGGGCCGGTCTGAGGTGGTACTTGCTGATTTCGTAAAATTTCATACTGTAACTTCCCTGGACGGCGCCCCAATGTGCGCCGTCCATCATTCCCGACGCCAGCGCGGCGTAAACATCGCCGCCGGGAATCATGGAAGCCGCGGCCCCGATGGAAGTGAGATATTTCTGAAGAATACCGGACGAGCGAAGTTTTAAGCCCTTGAAGTCTTCGAAAGTTCGCACCGGTTTTTTCAGCGATAGTTCCGTTGTGTAAATCTTGTCGGTGAAAAAGAGCATGTTGTGATTTTCCAGAACGTAATCCTTCACCATCTGTTCGAATCCCATCCATTGGTGAAAATAGACGCCTTCCCATTCGGCGGCGAAATTAAGGGGCAGTCCCGCCACCACGTTGAAAATAGGAACCTCGGCCAGGTCATAGGCGGATGAGGTTACGCCGATGGGAAGCATTCCCTGCTTGACGGCCGTGAAAACCTGAGGACCGGGAACTAGCGCCCCTCCGGGATGGGGCTCGATGACAAGCCTTCCGTTGCTTCGTTCCTTGATGCGTTCGGCAACCGCCACCAGGCTGTCCCGGTACGACGAACTTGCCATGGGCCAGTGGGACTGGCTCTTCCAGGTTATGACTTTCTGGGCTTCCGCTGTTTCAACGGTTGCCATCGGGCTGAAGACAAAGGCGGCAAGAAACACCACCAGAACTCCGAAGAATATGATTCTCCTCATAACGTCCCTCCTTTTCATCTGGATGTTTCGTTTCTGATGCTTCCTGTTTAGATTTTCCGGGGCGCCGGTTATTCACCTGTTCCCCCGTTTCGAACCGGCGTGCCCGGAAAACAAAAAAACCCTGTATTTCTTTTGAGAAAACAGGGTATTCGCATCACAAACCCACGCCTGAGCCCCCCCATGGTGTGCCTGGTCACGATAATCCGAACAGATCGTATGTAAATAATATTATTATTCAGTAAAGAGAGGGGACGACGATGTCAAGAAAAAACAGTGCACCGGTGTAGCTGAATAATACGGGGGTAACATGGGGATAATACTAGGGTCGAGGAAAAATGACGTGACTGCGCGGCTCCCTCCGACAACCCGCATGTCACGCGTCAAGCGATTTTTCTTAATTCCCTCCGCAGGATTTTTCCGAGTGCGCTTTTCGGCAGCTGATCCATGAATTGAACCGATGACGGCCGTTTGTATGATGGAAGACGCTCTTTGCAAAACGCGAGAAGGTCCTCTTCGGTGATACTTCCGGGTTTCTTGAGGGTGACGAAAGCCTTCACTGTCTCGCCGTAAACAGGATCGGGAACGCCGATAACGCCCGCTTCGAGAACGGCCGGGTGACCGTAAATGACGCTTTCAACTTCTCTGGGGTAGATATTTTCGCCGCCCCGTATGATCAAGTCTTTTTTTCTGTCAGTTATATAAAAATAGCCGTCTTCGTCGGTGTATCCGACATCACCGGTATGGAGCCAGCCGTCTCGAATGGTCTCCGCCGTCGCCTCGGGCTTGTTCCAGTATCCCTTCATGACGCAGGGTCCCTTGATGACGATTTCCCCCGTTTCCACGGGAGGAAGTTCTCGGTTTCGCTCATCGAAAATTTTCATCATGTTGCACTTCTGGTAGCATTTTCCGATGGACCCGTATTTCGGCGGCCTTCTGCCGGCGATGTTGCCACTGTTGACCGTGGTTGCCTCGCTGAGCCCGTATCCTTCCCAGATATGAATGCCGTGGCGTTCGCGCCAGGCCTCGGCGATTTCCAGCGGCATGGGCGCCGACCCGCAGATGCAGGTCTTCAGCGATCCCAGGTCGTAATCCCCTGCCCTCGGGTGATTGAGCAGCTGAATGTACATAGTGGGAACGCCCCTGAATTCTGTTATTTTAAACCGCTCGATAAGGCGCATGGCCTCTTCCGCGTCCCAGCGTCGCAGCAGGACGAGTTTGCCTCCCGTCAAAAATTCAAGGTTCAGGGCGAAGACGCCGTACCCGTGAAAGAGCGGAAGAGTGATGAGAGAAACACGGTTTCGACTGACGCCGAATATCGCGTCTTCGCGTTTCATGAAGCCTCCCGATTCGACAGTATGTTCGCGGGCGGTTCCCAGCGCCTCGACGCCCCAGCTGTCCAGGAGGACCTGTTCATAGTAACCCGTCACGTGCGTGTACCAGTTGTAGTGGGTTAACATGACGCCCTTGGGATCACCCGTGGTGCCCGCGGTGTAGATTATGACGGCCGTGTCGTCGTTGTCCCGTTCCTCCGCCCGCAGTTCGTCAGGTCCGCTCTCGGCCAGGCTGTTGAAGGACAAGGCGCAGTCAGGAACGTCGGTGTTTCCCGTGAGTATGATGTGCCGCGGCTCAGGGGCTCCTGAACGTGCCGTTATGACATTGTCGAGACAATCGGGACTCGTGATGAGCGCCGACATGCCCGCGTCCCTGTAGCGGTAGGCCAGGTCGTCCGGTCTCAGAGCGGGGTTGAGGGGAACAAGAATACCCCCGATTTTGAAGACGGCAAAGAAGGATTGCAACAACTCCGTGCAGTTGAGCAGTTGAACGCCGATACGATCGTCTCTGCCCAGTCCCAGCTTCTGCAGGGAACGTCCCAGGCGATTTGCCCCGCGGATCATCTCGATGTTGCTGTACCAGCGGCCGTCGCCGTGGACAAAAGGATATTCCCCGAACCTCATTATATTGTCATCCGCCAGTCTTCCGATATTCATGATGTTTCCCCCCAATACGGAATATGACATGAGCGCGGCATCGCGAGTACGGCGTGCGCGCCTTTTCTTATAGACGAAGAAACTTGGTTCTTCGTTCCCGGTTTACCACGGCTGAATGAAACGAGGGAATCAAAAACAGGTTAAAATATGAATAAAAATATTCTTTTCACATGTCAAGAAAAATGAAACGGGCGAAAGTTTCGCAATGGAAACGTTCGGGAAACGTCCATGGCGGCTTCCCGAAAAAAAGAATGATAGTTGCCATTGGCAAATACATGAATATATATGTATACTTTTTAATGAGTAATCTTATCACGATTGTTAAGATTAACTGTTTTATTAACGCGGGTGCGGGTAAGCTCCGCCATTCCGCAATTAACACGGGGAGGTCAGGGCCATGAAAAAAAATATAGTGACAGGTGTAGTCAGCTTACTACTGTGCGCTTTTTTTATCGTTGCGACTTCCGCTTCCGCTCAGCCGCCGGGACTGGAAAAACAGGGTAAAACGCCTCCGGGGTTCAGTGAAGGCAAAAAGGCGGGATGGGAGGGTAACTATCCTCCCGGATGGGAACAAAAAAGCTCGCAGGAGCGGGAGAGATGGAGCGAACGTGTCCGCGAGGGCAGGGAGCGGGTATCACGATCGGCACGCGATCAGGGATTCTCGAATGACGAGGCCGAATCGGCGGCCGATGACTACGAACGGGCAGTCCGCGGGGGAATCGATCCCGACGAAGGCGAGTCCATTGTTGAGGAAGAACTCGGCCGTGGTAAACGGGGGCGTGGCCTCTCCGATGCAGTGGATGAAAAGGCAGCGGGCAAACTGCCTGAAAAAAGCCGGTCGGAACAGGTGAGGCCTGAACGCGGAAACGATGCGGGGGTACAACCTTCGGGAAGAAAAACGGATGGAGGAACTCCGGGCGGACGGGGCGCCGGCAAAGGTGGAGCCAGGTAAGACATGTGTAGTTCCGCCGCCTGATGTGGCGCGGCCTGGCGTCGGCAGTGCGAAGAAGTGTCGAATGCCCGATCTTTCTTAAAAAGGAGTTGCAACATTAACAGTGGAGGGGGTGCAATAGATGGAGAGATATGGAACATTTCTGCCGGAAGAGAGCAAGGCTTTGCTTACCAGCGTCCGGAACTTCGTCGACAGGGAGATCATGCCCGTCAGGATGCAACTCGACGAGAGTCGCGAAGCCTGCGAGGAGGTGATCGGCAAGCTGGTAAAGCTTGGCATGCAGCGTTACGGATTGTCGCCGAAATACGGCGGAACGCCGATCGGTTCAACCGTCGAATACACGGCGGTGTGCGAGGAACTCGCCCGCGGCGACAGTGGCATCGCGACGGAGATGACCTGCCCCGAGTGGCTGTTCGGGCCCGCCATGCGGGCGCGCAACAAGATCGTTCTCGAGAAATTCATGCAGCCCTTCTGCTCAGACGAGCGCCACACGGCCTGCCTGGCCCTGAGTGAGCCGGCGGGCGGCTGCAACGGAGAGGACCCGAGCCAGCACGGTTCGGCCCTGCGCACGATCGCCCGGCTTGAAGGGGACGAGTGGGTGATCAACGGAACCAAGCGGTGGCCGGGCGGAGCGAGCGTGGCCGAAATATACGGCGTTCTCTGCACAACCGACCCGTCGCAGGGAGATGAGGGAGTCGCGTTGATCTACGTGCCCGACGGAACGCCGGGGCTCACCTTCGGCAAGCCGGAAAACAAGATGGGCATGCGTTACAGCGACGTTAACGCGGATATTTACCTGGATAATGTGCGCGTGCCGAAAGAGTACCGCGCCTCCGGACCGGGTGAGGACTGGAAACTGTTCAGGGCCGCGCTTTCTTTCGGACGCCTCTGCAGTGCCGCCTTTGCCATCGGAAACGCCCAGGCCGTTCTTGAAATCGTGATCGACTACACGGCGAACCGTTTCTACAAAGGGAAAGCCGTGCGGGAACATTCCCTCCAGGCGGCCATGATCGCCGACATGGCCATCGGTATCGAGAGCGCCCGCGCCTATTACCTGAGCGTCGCATCGATGTTCGACGCGAAAGGCGCATTTGGAGATCCCGGCGGTCAGTATCTGGCGGGAAAAGCGACGGGAGCAAAGGTTTACGCCTGCGACGTGACGGAGATGGTCTGCAACCGGGCCATGGAACTGATGGGGGCCTACGGGTACTGCAAAGAATACCACGTGGAGAAATACCTGCGCGACTTCAAGATCATACAGCTCTGGGAAGGAGGAGGACAACTGGGACGGCTTGAAGCGGCCATGAGCTACTACCCTGTTCCCTGAGACAATTCCGGCCGCGGCGTGAGCAGGGGTCGCCGCCGGGAGAAACGAAAAAGGACCGGGAGGAATGACAACAAGAATGGTTAGCGACCGCCGGCCGGTCGCGACAGCGCAGAAAAAATCCGGCCACGGCAAGAACACGGGGAATAGTATGGCCGCGGGGCATGTGGTTTCGCGCCGCGGACGCCGGGAGAAAGGATGAGAGAATTCGAGGTGTAACGTTTTACCCAGGCGTCCTTCGTCCCCGTAGCGGGCGATCAAAGCGCTTGACTTTTACGCCTTTATGGTAGAGGCTTCCCCGCTCGCGGAAGCCTCTTTACGGATGACGGGTAGCGGAAGACGGTCACGAAATGACCCGGGGGGAGGGAAACATCCACCATCAGCGGGCGCGACAAGGCCCTGCGGGCATTTCAGCAGGCGATCCCGGCTGCCCATCCTGCCGGGGCGGAGCAAAAGGCTTTCAGCGGGCATAACGCGTTTTCCAGGTTTTCCTTTGCGACGAGAGACGGAGCATGGCGACAGACAAGAAATTCACATCTCTTGCAGGGCGGGAAAAAATTGTCGGCAACAGTGAAAAACTCCTGAACGTCCTGGAAAAAATTGAAAACATCGCGCAATCGAACGCCAATATTCTTGTTCTCGGGGAAAGCGGCACCGGCAAGGAATTAATAGCGCACATCATTCACGAAAACAGTCTCCGGGCCGAAGGACCCTTCATTCCCGTCGATTGCGCGTCTCTTCCGGAAAATCTTCTTGAAAGCGAGTTGTTCGGACATGAACGGGGTGCGTACACGGGGGCGTTTTCGAGCAAGCCCGGTATTGTCGAATACGCACACGGCGGGACGATACTGCTTGATGAAATAGCGGAATTGAGCCTGCCGCTGCAGTCGAAATTTCTGCGGGTGTTGCAGGAAAGGCACTTCAGGCGGGTTGGCGGAAGGAAGCTGATAGAGGTGGATTGCCGGGTGATCTCGGCGACAAACAGGAATATTGTCGAGGCGGTGCAGGAAGGCTGCTTCCGCGAGGATTTATATTATCGACTCAACGTCATCTCCCTTCAGTTGCCGCCGCTCAGGGAAATGAAGGAAGATATCCCGTTGCTCTGCGACCATTATCTCGATCATTTCAACAGGGAAAACTGTCGAAGAATAAAAGCGCTGTCTCCCCAGGCCATGGATTTGCTGACGAGATACGATTGGCCGGGAAATGTGAGGGAACTGCAGAATGTTATAGAACGATCCGTTGCTCTCTGTCAGGGCGACGTGATTTTGCCGGAACATCTTCCTGAATACGTGAGAGAAAGCGGCGGCGTGTCAGGCATCAGGCTGAGTCTCCCTTTTGAGGAAGCAAAGAAGGAAATGATTGATATCTTTGAGAAAAAATATCTTAATCAATTGCTGGGAAAAACGGGCGGAAACATCACCCGGGCGGCGAGAATCGCCGGCGTCAACAGAAAAACAATTCATCGACTATTGGAAAAACACGGATTGGCCAGGAAGGGCGACAAGTAGCGTCGCGTGCATTGCCTGTCCCACCGACGTCCGGTTGGGACATTCATGGGACAGTTCCGGAATATTGTTTCCAGGGACATAAAGTTTTATACAATTCGGGACGATGGGAATAAATTCATTTTGTGATTGCGTTGTGAGTGGGACATGCATGTCCCGTTCAATTGTTTTTATTTGACTTTCCTTCTTCATTTCCATAGTATTAAAATACATTATTTATCATGCAGTTAGCCCTTAATTGGTGACCGTGGCAATGCAGGCACGGTGTTTGCTTCTATATCAGCCGCGTGGTTGCAGACAGACGTAGAGGTAATGTGCGGCCACGGCCGAAAAGGCGCCGACAGTATGAAAAACCGTATAAAAATAATCGTAAAAACATCCGATAACGATCTGCTCGATGTCGTTCGCCCCCTGGTCGAGGATGAAGGGTGTGTCTGCAGGGAGGTGGGCCGGTGTGGTGATTTTCTGGACGAACTCTCCAGCGGCAATACCGGCCTGGGAATCGTCGACCTGGACGGCGGCGAAAGTGACTGTGTCGATGAATTGAAGGATATCCAGCGGGCGAGTCGGGATGTGCCCCTGGTGGTTGTTTCTTCTGACCAGACGATTGTACTGGGCAGAAAGATTCATGAAGTAAGCGTATTCTACTGCCTGACAAAACCCGTCAACAAGGCGGAGTTGCTCCAGGTCGTACGCGCGGGGATGGGGGATCATAACGGAGTTCCCTGGAGGTTCAGGGCCAGGATCCGGGACATGAAGTGGTACCGCGAAAATATCCCCTGCATGGATGTCTGCCCGGTTCACACGGATTCCGGGCGATATGTGCAGTTGATAGCGGAAGGCAAGTTGAAAGAAGCCTATCTCGTCGCCCGGTCGCCCAACCCGCTGGCATCGACCTGCGGCAAGATTTGTGCGGCTTTCTGCGAAGACTCGTGCCGAAGGTCGAAAATCGATTGCGCCGTAACGATACGGGCTCTGAAACGATACGTTACAT
>DSBH01000143.1 GCA_011056825.1 Deltaproteobacteria bacterium
GCATTACCAAGATCCGCGTCACCGGAGGAGAACCACTGGTACGAAAGGGCGTGGTTGATTTTCTGGCTGCTCTCGGAAAGGTCGAGGGTCTGCGGGATATCAGCCTCACCACGAATGGGATTCTTCTGGAACGTTTCGCGGAACCACTGTATGAAGCAGGCATCAGGCGGATCAATGTCAGCCTGGACTCCCTGGTTCCCGAGAAATACCGGGCCATAACGAGGGGCGGCGACCTGGAACGGGTCCTCCGGGGCATCGCGAAAGCCCGGGAAGCAGGATTCGATCCAATCAAGATCAACGTGGTTGTTATCAAGGGATTCAATGACGACGAAATCGATGATCTTGTCAGGCTTGCCTCGGAAAACGACTACCAGGTGAGATTCATCGAATACATGCCCATCGGTGAAAACATGGAACACGATTTCCGGTACCTGTCGAACGATATGATCATGAACAGGATCAACGCCGCCATTCCCCTTATACCCGTCGACGTTGCCCCCGGAGGAAACAACGGCCCGGCCCGAATATTCAAAATGAAGGACCTCCCGGGTGAATTGGGGTTCATCAGCGCCATGAGCCACCAGTTTTGCGCAACCTGCAACAGGCTTCGCCTTACCGCGGATGGCCGTCTTCGGGCCTGCCTGCTCGCCGATGATCCGGAAGTCGATCTCATGTCGCCGCTGCGCAGCGGTTGCACAGATTCCCGTCTGACCGAATTGATTGAATGGCTGATCAGCATGAAACCGGAGGGATATCACTGTGCTTCGAATTTCACCGCCCGGAAGAAATGCGCGAGAAACATGTCCACCATTGGGGGATGACCGGCGGCGAGGAATAACCGGCAATGGAAATCAACGATACCCTTAATACCTACGAAGAGTGGATCGCGTCGCCAGAAGGAACATCAATTGAAACGAGAACCCATGAACTTGTTTCAACTCTTCTTCCTTCAACGGGAGGAAAGCGACTTCTCGGTGTAGGATGCAAAACGGGACGCGACCTGGTTTTTTTCAGAAACCTCGGATACCTGGTCACGGGAACGGAAACATCCCGGGTTCTTATCGACGCCGCGCGCCAGAAGATCAGTCCCGGAATTGATTTGCACCTTGGAGACAGCGAGGATCTGCCCTTTTCGGACAGCGAGTTCGACGTGGTAGCAATTATGACCTCGCTGGAATCGACAGAAAATCCGCTTCAGGCGATTCGTGAAGCGGTTCGAGTAAGCCGGGCGAGAGTGGTGCTGACGCTGATCAACCATGCCTCGCCGTTTGCTCAACGAATCAGGACAACGAGCTTCCCGGCGCCGGCGTTTCATTCGTTCCGCGTATTTGAAGCGCTTCGCCTGGTCCGCGCCGCGATGCCCGGCGTACCCGTGGAATGGGGAAGTATTGTTTTTTTCCCCGCCGGCTGGTATCCCCGGGCGGAGGACATTGACCGGAAGATCCCGTGGCGTAAAAACCCTTTTGGATCGATTGCCGGCATTTCATTTCCCGTCACCTACCAATTTCGCACATTACAGGAACCGCTTGGAGCGAACGTCGAGGTAAGGCTGAGAGAAAACCGCCGGGTACCCGGCACGGCCTGTAACAGGGAAAGGTGACATATAATGAGAGAAGCAATGCTTTACGAGCGATTGGACGATAAACGCGTCCGATGTATTCTCTGCGCTCACCGGTGCGTGATACAACCCGGCAAGCGCGGCATCTGCGGCGTCAGGGAAAACCGCGACGGCACACTTTACTCGCTCGTCGACGGCCTCATCATCGCTGAAAACCTGGATCCTATCGAGAAAAAACCCCTCTTTCATGTCTGCCCCGGATCGTTGTCCTATTCCGTCGCGTCCGTCGGCTGCAATTTTCGCTGTGTCTTCTGCCAGAATTACGAAATTTCCCAGGTTTCGCAGGACCAGGCTGTTATGCCGGGCCGCGCGCGGACGCCGGAACAGATCGTCGATTACGCCATGCGGAGCGGAGCGTTGTCGATCGCGTATACCTATACGGAACCAACTGTGTTCTTCGAATTCGTATACGAAACAGGCCGCCTGGCGCATGAAAAAAATATTTTAAATCTTTTCATATCAAACGGGTTTCTGACACCCGAGGCCCTCGATCTCGCGGGGACCGTTATCGACGCGGCCAATATCGACCTCAAATCTTTCAGTAACTCCTTTTACAGGAAGTATTGCGGCGGCAGGCTGCAGCCCGTTCTCGACACGCTGCAGGGAATGCATGAGCAAGGCATCTGGCTCGAAGTAACAACGCTTATCATACCCGGCCTGAATGACAGCCCTGAAGAACTGAGGGACATCGCGCGTTTCATCCGCTCGCTCGGACCGGAAGTACCCTGGCACATCAGCCGCTTTTATCCACAGTATGAATTGCACACCATCGGAGCGACGCCGCCGGAAACGATTCAGAACGCGTGCCGAATCGGGACGGAGGAAGGACTTAAATACGTTTACTCAGGAAACCTTCCCGGTGATAATGGAGAAAAAACCAGGTGCCCCTCCTGCGGAACGCTGCTTATCGATCGTTACGGATTCCGTATCCTGGGAATCAATCTTTCAGGGACGGCGTGTCCCCGTTGCGGGACTCAACTGGACGGAATATTGAACTGCGGGGGACTGGAAAAAAGAGCGGGGGAAACGTCTTGACGGTTTGCCCTCTACGAAAGTCGCGATCCGGAAACCGCTGTATCGTCTGAACCGCTCGTTACCTCTCGAATAAAAGGAAATGAATCATGAAGCTTTTTCTTACGGTTTTTACAACAGTGTTCCTTGCAGAAATAGCCGATAAAACCCAGATTGCCACCCTGCTCTATGCTTCCGGCGCGGGTAACAGCAAGCTTGTCGTTTTTTTCGGCGCCGCCCTGGCGCTCGTCACCGCCACGATCCTGGCGGTACTCTTCGGAACGGCACTCTCCCAGTTCATCAACGAAAAAATCATGATGAAACTTGCCGGAGGCGCCTTCATTGCCGTCGGCGTCTGGACCATGCTGCAATCCTGACAAGATTTTCCGTTGTCACTTTTCGGAAGGATTTTCCCATTCAAGATCATCCTCCCGGTATGTTTCATCAAGTACCCGGCGGGCGTGTTCCAGTTCCCCGGCCGGAACCAGCAGGTTCACGCGACCGAGACCGTCGAGAGTGAGACCGTAAAGAACGGCGACCGATTCATAGTCCATACGCACGGGAATACCTTCTGCCTCCAGTCTTCCTGCCGCGATGTTCGCGTAAGCCAGTCCCGGCGCTACAAATACTACTTCCCATCCTTCCGGTTTCATTGCACCCTCCTTTTACGTCCGTTGAACCTTACGAAGCGTTACGGTCGATCAAAATCGTGAGATACCCGTCGCCGCCGCTCTCATCACCTATTTTCCGGCCCAGTTCCGGCAACCGTATTACCTGTTTGTTTCCGACGCCGGACGGAACAGAAACGGCGAATAAACGTTTTCGCAACCCGGAGGGAACGCTTATAATTTTGCGCGTTCCCCGCAGGGCTTCTTCCGGCGATATGGAAAGTGTTCCGTAAAAATCATTGCCCCCACTTCCTTCGCGACGGACAACGCGGACGCGGGGACTGCGTCGTCGTGCCGTGATCCGACGGAGGCGACCCGTCACGCCCGATTCCGGAAAAAACATGAACAGCTTAAAAAACAGGACTCCCGCGACGAACCCGCCCACGTGGGCCCACCAGGCTATTCCTCCTCCCTCGGCGCCGGTGAGGGCGGCGCTTATAAACTGGAAAAAGAACCAGATACCGAGGAAAAAGGCTGCCGGCACCTCGATAAAGTAGGGAATAATCAGGATTGGAATGAACGTCAGAATACGGGACCGCGGATACCGGATGAAGTAGGCGCCCATGACGCCGGCGACAGCGCCGCTCGCGCCGATGACGGGAACTGCCGAGTGGAAATTCAGGACCAGGTGCGCCACGCCGGAAAACGTCCCGCAAAGAAGATAAAAAGCCAGAAACGCGAACGGCCCCAGTTCGTCTTCAACATTATCGCCGAAAATGTGAAGGAACCACATGTTCCCCAGAAGGTGCCAGAAGCTGCCGTGAAGAAACATGAAAGAAACCATCGACAACGCCTGCATGCCGAAGCTGAACCGTTCGGCTAACCCGGGCATGCCGTACCGCGCAGGGACAAGCCCGTAAGTGAAAATAACGTTCTGGAGTTCCCTGCCGTGGCACGGCATCACCAGGAAAACAAGAACGTTGATGATGATAAGCGACGTGGTAACGACGGGGAAGGTCCTGGTGGGTATGGTGTCTCGAAGGGGTATCATGGCCGGCCGGGGTCTCCTGGTTCATGCAGGACCCCGGACGCGGGTACGAAAAGGAACATGTGTCCTGTCGCCTCGCCTTTTATTCAGACGGAATAGTCAGCTTCAGGCCGACATGAAGGGGATCCCGGCGATTTATCTTGTTCATGGAGCAAAGCCTGTCAAGATCGACATTATAGCTCCGCGCGATTCCGAAGAGGGTTTCTCCCTGCTTCACCGTGTGATACCGAGGTGTCCCGCTTTTGACGGTCTCAGACGTCGCGGTTGCCTTGAGAGCCTGCGCCTCGGCCGAGAGTGCCCCCATGTTGCGCTGCAGGGTGTCGACTTTCTTCGACAGGGCGTCAAGCCGGCTGATCAGGATCGGGGCATCACCGGAAATGTCCTTTCGACCCTCAAGCAGGTCGGCGACCGCCCGTTCCATTCCATCGAGCTGGGCTACCCGCGATTCGATCCGGTTGACACGAAGTATCAACGCCGTAAAATCATCTTTTGAAACAGCCGGTTCGTCTCCCGACGACAGGATCAGAACAAGGAGGACCAGTGCCAGCACACATCCGGCACCGATCAGCAGTATATTCTTTCTGTCTTTTGCCCATTCCGACAGGTCCCGCGGATCTTCGTCGAAATCGTCCCCGCTGTCGGAACCGGCCTCGTCGTGTTCTTCAAGGTCGATGAACTCGTCCTCTCTGTCGTCGCTCATAGCTACGGTATCCTTTCAATGTGCCAAAAGACTATAGAACAAAAGATCGACTTTCGTCAAGAAACCCCGGAAGAAAGCCGTTTTCTCCCCTGCTCTTTGAATGAGGTACAGTCTTGTGGTATAGCAGTATTACTCTTCCCGACCGTGTCCGATCATTCTTCTTTCCGACCCGTTATATTGAATAAAAAACAGGAGCCTGCGGAAAATTGTGAGAATCTCCGTACATCGGATGAAGATGCTCATTCTGGGTTTTTTCTTTCTTTCCGGAATGACCGGTCTCGTCTATCAGATTACCTGGATGCGATTGATCTCCCAGGTTATCGGCGGAGCTCCCTTTGCTGTAGCCGCGACCCTCGTTGTTTTCATGGGCGGACTGGGCCTGGGAAGTTACATAGCCGCCCGGACGATCGATCGCTTCCAGGGGCTCAGACTCGTCAGAATATATGGTGTTCTCGAACTGGCCACCGGCATATATGCGCTCGGCGTTCCCCTGCTGCTCATTCTGTTACGGATTCCGTACGGCGTACTGTACAACAATCTTTATGAACATATCCTCGCGTACAATTTTTTTATTTTTGCCGGGACACTCCTTGTGTTGGGTGTTCCCACCACATGTATGGGGGCGACTCTTCCCATTCTCTGCAAGTACTCAGTTGCACGCCTTTCGCGACTGGGTTCGAGCGCGGGCCTGTTGTACGGAATCAACACCTTTGGCGCCGCGCTTGGAGCACTGCTCTGTGGCTTCTGGATGATCAACGCCATGGGAGTCTGGGGCTCCATGCTTGCGGCTGTTGCCGTTAATTGTTCCATTGGCGTTACCTGCCTCGCCCTGACACCCCGAGGAGAGAACGACCGATCTGAGGGAACCATCGCCAGCAGAGAAGTGAAAAGAAACATGGGAGAAACACCCAATGTGTTGTATCCCCCCGTGGTTCTGTATTGCGCCCTCGCGATTTTCATGGTGTCCGGTTTCTGTGCTATGGCCTACGAGGTTTTCTGGACCAAGCTCCTGGGACTGCTCATCGGCCCCACAACCTATTCCTTCACCATTGTCCTGGTAACCTTTATTGCGGGACTTGCCTTGGGAAACCTGGCATTCGGCCGGTGGGCCGACAAGACGAAAGACGTTCCCGGACTGCTCATCGTGAGCCAGACGGCAGCAGCTTTTTTTGCCCTCTTTGTGAGCCAGTTTTTCGGGAACAGCCAGCTTTTCTTTGCCAAGCTTATTCATGGTTTCAGCGATCAATTCACGGCCTTCTTCATTATCCAGGCGCTCACCCTGTTCGGATTCATGATACTTCCCACCTTCTTCCTGGGAGCCACCTTCCCGCTGGTGGCGAAAATCTATACACGTTCCTTGTCAACCGTCGGACGATCCATCGGCGTTGCTTACACCATGAACACCATCGGCGCCGTGCTGGGTTCGTTCTGCACCGGGTTCATTCTCATTCCGATGCTGGGCAAGGAAACGGGGATCAGCTTCGTGATCGCCTTTCAGATGGCTGTTTCGCTGGTCGCCGGTCTGGTACTGGTACGGAAGCAGGGGAAAATACCGCGGCGGGCCGCGGTACTTGCAATTATTTTTATCGCAGGGCTGACGCTCTGTACATTCTATCCTTCTTGGAACCGCCATATTCTGGCAAGAGGAAAGTATCACCGTTTCGAAGAAGCAGCCGAAATCGCCGAGCTGGCGGAATCAACGGGATGGATTCGAGCGGCCTTTTCGGGAGCCGATATTCTCGCGGCCCTGGAACGGGGCGAACTGGTATACTACGGCGACGGTATCGGAGGGTTCACCACGGTTCTGAAATATCACGGACCTTTCGGCGAAGCAGAGTATTCTATGGCCAACAGCGGCAAAATGGATGCTTCATCGCGAGGAGACATGAAAACCCAGACGCTGCTTGCCCATTTCCCTATGCTCTTTGCAACAAACCCGAAAAACGTTATGATTCTCGGACTGGCGAGCGGCATCACGGCCGGTGAAGTACTTCACTACCCGGTGCAACGGATCGACGTGGTGGACATCAATGACCGTGTCTTCGAGGCCGCCCGTTTCTTTGATCCCTGGAATAATAATGTTCTCAACGATCCGCGAACTCGCCCTATCGTTCAGGACGGTCTGGCCCACCTGGTTCTCACCAAGGCAACCTACGATGTGATTATATCGGAGCCGTCGAATCCCTGGATGGCAGGGCAGGCCTCGCTTTTTACGCGTGAATTTTTCGAAGCGGCGCGGGAAAAGCTCACCGACGACGGCATTTTCGTCCAGTGGTTTCACTGCTACCAGATGGACTGGGACACTTTCGCCCTCGTGGGTCGAACTTTTGCCGATGTTTTCCCCGACAGCCTGCTCGTCTCCTGTGAACCGGGAGGTCTGTCCGGCGACTTTCTCTTTGTCGGGTTCAAGGGCGGGAACGGTCCGGACTGGAAGCAGGCCCGTCACAACATTTCTTATGCACGACATTCACATAATATTGATCTGGCATACCCGGAACTGCTTTACCGAATGATCGTATCAGAAAACCTTGACGAGGTTTTCGGGCAGGGACCCATGAACAGGGAAAACCGGCCACTACTGGAGTACGCCGCTCCGCGCCTCATGTATCGAAACGGTGACGTCCATCTGGCACTTCTCCGTCGTCTGCTCGAGGATTCCCGTCTCAGTTCCGATACCCGCTCCCATCTCCGGGTCTTGCTCGAATCGGTGGATGCCCGCATTGACTATGCCGCTTACGCCCTGTCGGTGTATTCGCC